>JBIJAD010000059.1:0-14365 GCA_044345955.1 Lysobacteraceae bacterium | reverse complement strand
ACGGGGTGAACGCCGAGGGAGTCATGCGCGCAGCGATCGCCGGCCGAAGATCAGCGACAGCACGAACAGCACCAGGAACACGATGAACAGGATCTTGGCGATTCCGGCGGCGGCGCCGGCGAGACCGGTGAAACCGAGCACCGCGGCGATCAAGGCGACCACAAGGAACAGCAGCGAGTAGTACAACATGGAAGACCTCCTGGGGATGGAAGACCGCGGCTGCGATCTCACCGGGAAGTGCATCAAGACCCGTGCCAGACGAGCGACAGCGATGAACGCTCGCCAACGCCATCGATTTCAAGAGCTTGCGCGCGTTCGTGTACGCAGCGCCCACGCCGCCGCCCAGACCGGCGTCGTGCACGACGCCCGCGCTCGTGCGATGCGCACGATCCATCGACGGTCTGCGCAGGTCCGAACCCGCGCCGTGGGCGCACTTCGCGATTGGCACGGAATGTGATGGGAACGGGACAACCGCGATTACGCCGCAAACCCGGATACCGTCATGCCCAGAGCCGACCACAGCGTGTTCACGCGCTCGCCGATCGCACCGCGGCCTCCACGGGCGCGTCGTCGTTCCCCGCGTCGTCGTCGTCGATGGCTGTCCAGCCTGATCCTGTCCGGCCTGACCCTGATCGGGATCGCGCTGTTGCTGGTGGGGCTGGGTCATCGCACCTCCGCGGAGGCGGATTTCGCGCTGGTGCCGGCGCCACAGGAAGCGCTCATCGACGCCAGCGTGATGGTGCCGGTTCCGGCATCGGCGCCCACGCACGTCGCAGACGACGCGCCGGTCGCGGCGCACGTCGGCGAACCTGTCCGGCGACGCTGATCGACGGCCTGCGCATGCGTCCGGGCGGGGCGGCGGCGTGTCCGGACGGGATGCTAAGCTGCCGCCATGCATCAGCCGACCGACCCCGCCGAACTCGCCCGGATCGTCCAACGCCTGACCGAACTGCGCCAGGAGCATCGCGACCTCGATCTGGCGATCGATCGCCTGCACGACAACATCGCCGCCGACGAGCTGGCGATCAAGCGCCTGAAGAAACGCAAGCTGCAGCTCAAGGACACGATCACGCGGCTGGAGTCGGCATTGATTCCGGACGAGCCTGCGTAACCGGCCGCAGGCGACGAAGGTCGACATCTCTCCGTTTTCACTTCACTCCTCGCGCGCGATTTCCGCCAGCGTGATCGTGAACAGTTCGACCTTGCCGCAGTCCGGTGCGCTGCAGGCGTAGGCGTCGAAGGCGTTGCGGTTGACCAACAATCCACCGAGCGCGCCGTAGATCACCGGCCGGGTGCTGCTCGATTCGTGGAAGCGGACGCGGCCGAAGCCCTGCATCGGCGTGCCGCAGCGCGGGCACTGCAGCGCGCGTTCGACCGGACCGTCGTCGTCCACCGCCGGGTCGGGCGCGTCGGCGGCGAAATCCAGGGATGTCGTGCCGCCTTCCAGTTCCGCGCCGCAGTTCCAGCAGATGCCGAAATCCGAATCGTTGTCTTCGCCGCAGCTTGTGCAGTTCCAGATTGCCATGCGCCGTTCCCCTGTCGGTATCGCGTTGCGGCCGCAGCATAGCCGCGCCCGTGCCGCGGATCGGCCCCCGGTGGCGTGCGCCCGCCGCGTGGCGGCATCGCGACGACGGGCGGCGATGTTGCGCTGCAACAACAAACGTATTCATCGAGCCCGCCGCGGGCGCAGGCTATCCTGCCCGTCCACCCGGGGAGGACCGCCCATGCTGCGGATGCAAGAACGATTGTCGGTACCGTTCCTGATGCTGCTGAGCCTGCCGTCGACGGCGATGGGCTTCGCGCTGGCGGTGCAGATCTCCGCACTGAGCTGGCTGATGTCCACCAAGTACGGGCTGAAGCTGGACGAGATCGGTCTGGTCTGGGCCGCGGGTCCGCTGGCCGGCATCCTCGGCCAGGTCATCATCGGCATCATCAGCGACAACGTCTGGCTGTGGGGCGGGCGGCGACGGCCGTTCATCCTGGTCGGCGGCGTGCTCACCGCGCTGATGCTGCTGGCGCTGCCCTCGATCGGCGCGATCAACAGCGCGCTCGGTCTGGACGCGATTCTCGGCGTCGCGATCACCGTCGCGCTGGCGCTGGATCTGTCGATCAATCTCGGCTTCAACCCGACCCGTTCGATCATCACCGACGTCACTCCGGAAGGCCCCAAGCGCACCGCCGGCTACACCTGGATGCAGACCGTGTCCGGCAGCTTCGGTGTGCTGGCCTACGCGATCGGCGCGACCTGGGGCAACATCGCGCTGATCTATTTCGGCGTCGGTCTGGTGCTGGTGTTCTCGATCGTGCCGATGCTGCTGGTGCAGGAGCCGCGTACCCTGCCGCATACCGAGACCGGCGCGAGCACCGAAAAGCTCGGCGTCGGCACCCTGCTGATGCTGATGCGGCCGTTGTGGGCGTTCGCGCTGTACGCGGTGATCGCCATGGGCCTGAAGCTGGCCGGGATCAAGGAACACAGCCTGTGGCTGGAAGCGGCCTTCGGCGTTCTGGCGCTGATGCTGATCGCGCATGCGCTGACCGAACGGCAGACGCTCGACGGGCGCGAGGACATCGCCGGTTTCCGCAAGGTGCTGGCTGCGCACGCGATCAGTTGGTTCGGCATGCAGAGCCTGTTCGTGTTCATGATCGGATTCGTGCAGCAGCGCTTTCCGCAGCTCGACGCCGACGCCACCGGGCAGTTGATGTCGTGGAGTTTTCTCGCCCTGAACGCGGTGGCTGCGGTGGTCCCGGCGCTGCTGCTCAATCCGCTGGCCCGACACTTCCGCGAAGTCCGGGTGCACGCGGCCAGCCTCGCACTGATGGCGTTGGGTTTCGGTTTCGTCTATCTGTACGGACACAGCGCGGTCGCTGTCTACATCGGCATGGGCGTGATGGGCCTGGGCTGGGGCGCGATCGTCAGCCTGCCGTTCGCGATCTTCTCGCAGAGCGTCTCGCCGGCGCGGATCGGGCTGTACATGGGCGTGTTCAATCTAAGCGTGGTGCTGCCGCAGTTGGCGGTGAGCCTGGGCGTGGGCGCGGTGCTGGCGCGGATCGAGGACAAGGCGCTGGTGTTCGCGTTGGGCGCGGCCTGCATGCTGGTCTCGGCGCTGGCCTGGCTGGCGGTGAAGCAGGGCGCGCCGCACGCCCGCGGCGGCGCGGACGCAGGCGGCGGCGGGCACTGAACATGCGCATGCGGTCGGCCGCGACCTGCGTGGCGTCAGCGATCGCGTTGGCGATCGTCGGCTGCGCCTCGGCGCCGGGCATCGACGGCGACCCCGCGGCCGAGGTCGCGGCGCTGATGGCCGGACAGTTCGACAGCCGCGAACAGGCCGCGACCGACCCGGCGTTCCGTCCGATCGCGCTGGCGATGGTGCCGATCTGGCCGGAGCGCGACGACGGCCACTGGCTGTACGTCGAACAGGCGATGGCCGACACGCCCGACCAGCCGTATCGCCAGCGCGTTTACCGGGTGAGCAACGGCGTCGACGGCGAGGTCGCCAGCGCGGTCTACACCCTGAGCACCCCGGAGCGTTTCGTGCAGGGCTGGCGCAATGGCGCGCTGGACGCGCTGCGCGAGGACATGCTGCAGCCGCGCACCGGCTGCACCGTGCATCTGCGCCGTGACGGCGCGATGTGGCAGGGCGCGACCCGCGGCCGCGACTGCGCCTCGGAGCTGCGCGGCGCGGCCTACGCCACCGCCGAGGTCCGGCTGGAGGCCGGGCGGATGGCGAGCTGGGATCGCGGATACGCCGCCGACGGCCGTCAGGTCTGGGGCTCAACCGCCGGGCCCTACGTGTTCGTGCGCCGCGGCCCGCCGCGCTGAGGGCTGTCCGTCGCCGTGCGCGCCGCACCGCCGAACGCCTGTCATCCGCAGTCCCGTGCCGAATGGCGCGCCTGGCTGAAGACGCATCATCGCCGCGGCGAAGGCGTCTGGGTCGTCACCTGGAAGAAGGCGACCGGCAAGCCGCGGCCGGAGTACGCCGAGATTGTCGAAGAAGCCCTGTGCTTCGGCTGGATCGACAGCAAACCGAACAAACTCGACGACGAGCGCACGATGCTGTGGCTGGCGCCGCGCAAGCCGAAGACCGGATGGTCGAAGCCCAACAAATTGCGTGTGGAAGCGCTGATCGCGGCGAGGAGAATGACCGCCGCCGGGCTGGCCGTGGTCGAGGCGGCCAAGCGCGACGGCTCGTGGCAAGCGCTGGATGCGGTCGAGGCGCTGGAGGTCCCGCCGGACCTCGCGGCGGCGCTGGCGGCGAGGCCGGCGGCGGCCGCGTGTTTCGAGGCGTTCCCGCGTTCGGCCAAGCGCGGCATCCTGGAATGGATCGCGAACGCCAGACGCACCGAGACCCGGGCGAAACGGATCGAGGAGACCGCGATGCTCGCCGCCCGCAACGAACGGGCCAACCAGTGGCGGCCGAAATCCTGAGCCGCCGCGCTGCCGCAGCGGCCGGGCGCCGCCGGCGACCGGCGGTCGCGAACCCGTGCGCCCGGCGCGGCGGATGACTACACTCCCGACTTCAGCCGTCGCAGGACCCGACCATGCCCCAACGCAAAACCAAGGCGACCTCGGTCGACATCGCGCACCGCGCCGGCGTCTCGCAGGCGACCGTGTCGCGGGTGCTGCGCGGCAGTCCGCTGGTCAACGCCGAGACCCGCAAGCGGGTGCTCGATGCGGTGCAGGAGCTGAACTACAAGGTCGACCGCCGCGCCTCGAGCCTGCGCACCCAGCGCGCCGGCACCCTCGCCCTGCTGCTGTTCGAGGACCCGACCGAGGACGAGTCGAACATCAACCCGTTCTTCCTGTCCATGCTCGGCTCGATCACCCGCGCCTGCGCGCGGAACCATCACGACCTGCTGGTGTCGTTCCAGCAGCTCTCCGACGACTGGCACGCCGACTACGAAGACAGCATGAAGGCCGACGGCCTGATCCTGCTGGGTTATGGCGATTACGTCGATTACCGGCCCAAACTGGAGCGCCTGGTCGAGCAGGGCACCCATTTCGTGCGCTGGGGCGCGGTGCTGCCGGATCAGCCGGGCGTGTCGATCGGTTGCGACAATTTCGCCGGCGGGCGCCTCGTCGGCGAACACCTGCTCGGCCTCGGCCGGCGCCACATCGCCTTCCTCGGCGACGCCTCGCCGCACTATCCCGAATTCCACGCGCGCTATCGCGGCTGCGAAATCGTCCAGCGCGAGGCCGGCATCCCCGCCGATGTGGCGCTGCAGGTCGATGCCCTCAGCTCCGAAGAGGAAGGCTACGAGGCCGCCAAGGCCCTCCTCGGTCGCGGCGTGCTGTTCGATGCGGTATTCGCGGCCAGCGACCTGATCGCGATCGGTGCGATCCGCGCCCTGCTCGAACACGGCCTGCGCGTGCCCGAGGACGTGGCCGTGGTCGGCTTCGACGACATCGCGATGGCGCGCTTCTGCAACCCGCCGCTGACCACCGTCTACCAGGACACCGCCCGCGCCGGTGAACTGCTCGTCGAAACCCTGCTGGCGCTGGTCAACAATCAGCCAGCGGAAAGCCGGATGCTGCCGGCGAAGCTGGTGGTGCGCAGGTCGAGCGGCGCGAACGGCTGAGCGCAGGACGCGCAGCTCGGAGCTCCGCCGCTTCGGGCGAGCGTCAAGGCCGGTCGGTGCCTTCCCTGACCGCAGCCTGCGCGCGCCGCAGCGCCTTGCGCAAGCCGGCATCGGCCACCGGCGCATCGAGCACCAGCACCTCCACACCATGCGCGGGCACGCTCGCGACCAGCGGCTTGCCGGCCTCCACCTCGATCACGCGTCCGTCCAGCGCCGAGCGCCAGGCGCCCGGTTGCAGGTATTTGCGAACTTGCAGCTCGGCTGCGGCATCACTCTTGTTCAACAGCACGAGTGCGATCTGCGCGCTTCCGTCGTGCTGCAGCACGCGATAGAACGCCGCCTGATCGCCGCGCATGCGCAGCAGGACCTGCAGCCCACGCTGCAGCGCAGGCGTTTCCGCGCGCGCGCGCGCGATCCGGCGCAGGGCCTGGTGGATCGGGCTGCGCACCGCGGCATCCACCCGCGCCTGCCCGAAGTAATTGCGGTTGCCGGCGTGTTCCGCGGTGCCGCGCATGAACCCGACCTCCGAGCCGTAATAGATCACCGGGGTGCCGCGCGCGGTGAACAGGAAATTGTGCGCGTCGATGAAACCGGCGTCGTCCGCATCCAGTCGCGGCGTATCGTGGTTGTCGTACATCGTCATCAGCGCGTAGGGATTGTGGTAAGGCCCGCCGTCCAGATGCAGCGGTCGGCGCAAGGCCTGGTACCCGGCGCCCTCGCGGCCGAACACCCGCTCCATCGCGCCCTTGAGCGGGAAATCGAGCACGCTGTAGCCGCCGTTTTCCGGGCGCGTGTGCGCGGCGATCTCTCTCGCGTCGTAGCTGAAGGCTTCGGCGAACATGAAGAAGCCGGGCCGGTGCGCGCGGATGCGGTCGGCGAAGGATTTCCAGAACGCGTGCGGCATCCAGCCGATGGTGTCGATCCGGAACGCGTCGGCACCCTCGTCGATCCAGCGACTGTGGGCCTCCACCATGTAATCGAGCAATGCGGGATTGGCATCGGCGAGATCCGACAGCTCGGCGATGCCTTCGCCGGTGTTGTAGAGCGCATGCAGCGGATTGCCGGCGGGGTCGAGGCGCGCGCGCGGCAGATTCTGGTGATCGGCGACGAGGCGGCCCTCGGCGTCGTAGAGCTCGCCGAATTTCGGCTGGTCCACCGGCATGCCGAACGAGGGCGAGCCGTGATTGGCGACGATATCGAGGACCACTTTCAGTCCCTGCTCGCGCATCTTGCCGGTGAACGCGCGGAAGTCCAGGCCGGGGCTGGGCAGATGCTCGTCGAGTCGATGGAAATTCACGCCCCAATAACCGTGATAACCGGTCTTGCCGCCATCGGTCCACAGCCCGCCCTTGGCCGCCGGCGTGCCGCCGGTGAACGCCTCGTCGGGGTTGTCCACGATCGGCGTGATCCACACCGCACCGAAACCCATGTCGCGGATGTAGTCGGCATTGTCGAGCACGCCCTTGAAGTCGCCGCCGAGGTAACCGACGTTGTCCTGCTCGGCCTCGGCGCCCGGCGTGGGCCGGTCGAACGTGGCGAACTCCGGGCCCTTCTCGCGACCCTGATCGCGCTGGTCGTTGCCGGGGTCGCCGTTGACGAAGCGGTCCGTGACCACGAAATACACCGCGTCGGAGGCCATCGGTTCGGTGGTGCCGACATAACGATCGCAGGCTGCGTCGCAGCGATCGGACTCGACAGCGCCGGCGGGCCCGGATGCGCCCAGAGCCGCGATCAGGATGCAGATGAACAGACGGAAGCGCATGGGAGGATCTCCGTTCGGATCAAAGGGTATCGGTGCAGTACCGGAGAGCAGCGGCGCCCGCCTGACGGACATGCGATCGGCAGGATACGTGCGAGCGAGCCACGACAGAACATGCGACCGCGGTGCAACCATGCCCGAAATGCATCCGGCCCCGCGCGGGGCAACGCCGGTCGCGACGGGGTCCCGCTGCACGCCGATCACGGCGCACACGACGTCCAGATCGCACCGTCTTCCGCGCAATGGAATTGTTGATCGTGCGTGCGCAGCGGCGCGTTCGCCGGCAGGCGCAGCAGCGCCTGCGCCCACGCCGCGAATCGCGGCAAGGCCTGTTCGACGATGATCGCGCGCGCCCGCGCCGCATCCGTCGATGCGACATCCCCGTTGACGATATGAAAGCGATCGCTGGTGGCGGCCGCTGTCCGCGGCCAGAAGTCCACGGCGAAAAACATGCGGCTCGGGCCGCGGATCAGCAGGATGTCGACATCGCCCTCGGGGTCGATCCCGGCCGCGCACAGGGCCGATGCCAAGGCCTGCGCACCGAGCACATGGCTGCGGCCCTTGCCGACCGGTCGGGTTTCGCTGCGCAGGGCCATCCGATCAGGCGGTCGCACCCGGCTCCCGCACCCGCAGCGTCATCAGGCCCGCGACCACCATGCTGACGCCGCCGAGGATCAGGATCCCGGCGGGCTTCCCGTCGAACAGCGCCTTGAGCATGAAGCCCAGCGACGCGACCGCGATCAATTGCGGGATCACGATGAAGAAATTGAAGATGCCCATGTACACGCCCATCTTCTGCGCCGGCACGCTGTCGGACAGCAGTGCGTAGGGCAGCGACAGGATCGAGGCCCAGGCGAAACCGACGCCGGCCATCGACAGCAGCAGCCAGTTCTCGTCGGGCATGAAGGGGATCAGGATCAGGCCCGCGCCGCCCAGGGCGACGTTGATCAGATGGGTGATGCGCAGGCCGAAGCGGCGCGCCATGATCGGGATGAACACCGCGGCCAGCGCGGCGAAGCCGTTGTAGGCGGCAAAGAGGACGCCGACCCAGTTGCCGCCCTGGTTGAAGGCCTCGGACGTGGGGTCGGTGCTGCCGTAGTAGATGCCCGCCACCGTCGGTGTCGTGTAGATCCACATGCAGAACAGGGCGAACCAAGAGAAGAACTGGACCACCGCCAGTTTGCGCATGGTGTCCGGCATCGCCTGCACGTCCTGCATCACCTCGGCGAAGCCGCCGCGACGGAAGACCCGCAGCGCCAGCAGACACAGACCGTAGGCCAGCGCCAGCGCTCCGAGCAGATACAGCTCGCGCGGCAGGGCGTAGCTGCGGCCGAAACCGTAGACCAGACCGAAACCGACCGCGCCCGCGAGCAGCCAGAGCAGGCCCTGCCGTGTGGTTGCGGCGAGGTCCAGATCGGTGCGCGGCATCGGCGGCGCTTCGTCGTAGGCGTGCAGGGTTTCGGGCGGGTATTCTCGGGTGCTGAGCACGGTCCACAGCAGCGCGCCGAACATCACGCCGGCGCCGGCATAGAACGCGAAGCGCACCGTATCCGGCACCTCGCCCGCGGCCGCGGTATTGGCCACCCCCCATTTCTCGAGCATCCATGGCAGCATGCTGGCGATCACCGAGCCGACGCCGATGAAGAAGCTCTGCATCGCATAGCCTTTGGCGCGCTGCGAGACCGGCAACTGGTCGCCGACGAAAGCGCGGAACGGCTCCATCGACACGTTGATCGAGGCATCCAGCACCCACAGCGTGCCGGCCGCGATCCACAGCGAGGGCGAGTTGGGCATGAAGATCAGCGCGATCGAGGCGAGGATCGCGCCGATCAGGAAATACGGCCGGCGCCTGCCGAAACGCGGATGCCAGGTGCGGTCGCTCAGATACCCGATGATCGGCTGCACGATCAGGCCGGTCAGCGGCGCGGCCATCCACAGGCCGGGGAGGGCTTCCATCTCCGCGCCCAGGGTCTGGAAGATCCGGCTGACGTTCGCGTTCTGCAGCGCGAAGCCGAACTGGATGCCGAGAAAGCCGAAGCACATGTTCCATATCTGCCAGAACGAGAGCTGCGGCTTGTGGGTCGTCGGGTGTGCAGACATGGAAGGTCCCTGTTGGAGTCGTCGGTGCGGCGGCGTCCGCACCGGTTGCGCATCATGGCGCGGCTACGATGCCCGCGCGCGTCGTCCGCGGCACGTTGCAGCGCAACATCGCGCACATGCAAACGTATTCAGGCGGTTTCGCCGTTCCGACCCGGCTGTGTGCGCAAGCGCGCGTGGCATCGTCGCGCTTCCGCACCGGCCGCGCTCTCCGTCGAATGCCTCAGGCCATCACCGCCTCACATCGTTGTTTTCGCGGCGCAATGCTTGGCGATGAACTGCTCGTGGGTCGGCATCACGCGGATACAGTTGGCGATCACGCCGCGGATGTTCTGCATGTACTCGGCGATCTTCTCTTCCGGATAGACGTCGACCAGGGCGTGGTAGCCGCGCGGCGCCATGCGCTGGCCGTGCATCACCTGCACCCAGCTCGGCTCGGCGAACAATTCGTTGGCCTCGCGGAAGATCCGGCCGTTGCTGAGGAACAGTTCCATCTTGCGCTTGAGCGATTCGGGCACGTCCATGGTCCGGCAGTAGTTCCAGAACGGGGTGTCGTCGCGCTCGGTGGCGTGGTAGTGCAGGATCAGGAAGTCGCGGATCTTGTCGAACTCGAAGTCCGAGTGGGCGTTGAACTCGTCGATGTCGGCCTCGTCGAAGCCGCCGTGCGGGAAGAACGCGGTGAGCCGCGCGATGCTGGACTGGATCAGATGGATGCTGGTCGATTCCAGCGGTTCCATGAAGCCGCTGGCCAGGCCGACCGCGACCACGTTCCTGTTCCAGAATTTCCTGCGTTTGCCGGTGACGAAGCGCAGCACCCGCGGCTCGGCCAGGGCCTCGCCTTCGAGGTTGGCCATCAGCATGCCGGTGGCCTCGTCCTCGCTGATGAAGCGGCTGCTGAAGACATGGCCATTGCCGACCCGGTGCTGCAGCGGGATGCGCCACTGCCAGCCGGCGGTGCGTGCGGTCGAGCGGGTGTACGGGGTCAGCGGCTGGCTGCGCGCGCAGGGCACCGCGACCGCGCGGTCGCAGGGCAGCCAGTGGGTCCAGTCGATGTAGCCGGTCTGCAGCGTCTGTTCGATCAAAAGACCGCGGAAGCCGGAGCAGTCCACGAACAACTGCCCCGGAATGCGTTCGCCGCTGTCCAGGGTGATTGCGGCGACGAAGCCGTTTTCGGGATGCTGCTCGACCGAGGCGACCTTGCCCTCGGTGCGGATCACGCCGCGCGCCTCGGCGTAGCGGCGCAGGAAACGCGCATAGAGGCCGGCGTCGAAATGGTAGGCGTAGGCGATGTCGGCCAGCGGCGAATTCGGCCGGTCGTTGACCGCGCGCATGAACTTGTTGTCGCGCGCGGCGGCGGTGTTGATCGAATAATCGTCCAGCGGCGCGGCCTTGCCGGCCTGCTGCATCTTCAGCCAGTACTGATAGAAGGCGACCAGACCCAGGTCCTGGCCGATCTTGCCGAAGCCGTGGATGTAGCTGTCGCCGAGCCGGCCCCAGTTGACGAACTCGATGCCGAGCTTGAACGAGCCCATGGTCTCGCGCACGAACTCGTTCTCGTCGAGGTCCAGTGCGTTGTTGAACAGCTTGATCATCGGGATCGTGGCCTCGCCGACCCCGACCGTGCCGATCTCGTCGGATTCGACCAGACGGATGGAATAGGATCGGTTCAACACTTTCGACAGCGCCGCGGCGGTCATCCAGCCGGCGGTGCCGCCCCCCACGATCACGATCTCGGTGACACGATCGGAAACGACAGACATGCAATGCGATCTCGTTGAAATGCGCGGCCAGTATGCCGCCCGGCCCGCGGCCGGTCATGTGGCGATGCGGCAGGCCCGGCGTGCGGGCACCGGAGCTGCAATCGTATTCATGGCCGTGCTGTGCGCGTTGCCCGCGAGCGTCGCGGCGCAGGCCGCGACGTCGGCGGCGGCATCCACGGTGATTCCCGCGGCCTGCGATGCCGACACCCACTTCGAAGTGCTGCAGTCGGAGGCGACGCCCGCGCCGTCGGCGCGCGGCTACTGGCTGGACCGCGCGACCCTGCGCTGGCCCGGGCCGATGCCCGGCCCCGGCGAGCGGGTGGTGCTGGCGCATTCGGCCCGCGCCGCGCTGCACACCCGCGCCGACGGTCGCCTCGGCGGAGCCGACCGGATCGTGCCGCTGGGCCTGCGCGAGACGCCGATGCCGGAGGCGGTCGAACAGCGCTTCCGTCACGTGTTCGCCGGACCCACGTTCACCCTGCCGCATGGCGAGGATGGTGCCGCGTTGCTGATCGGCCAGCTTTGGCTGGTGCGGCTGAGTCCGCGCGGGAAGGTGGTCGAGAGCGTGACGGTGCAGTCCCCGGGCGCGCTCGACGATCGTTATGCCGCCGCGGCCGACATCGCCGATCTCGGCGCCACCGTCGCGGGCCCGCAGCGCGGGTTCGCGCTGTGGGCGCCGACCGCATCGGCGGTGTCGCTGTGTCTGTACTCGAATGCGCGATCGAATGCGCGTCGGGATGCGCGTCCGGATGCGCGCGGCGCGGCCGATGCGCATGTCGCACTGACCCGCGACCCCGCCACCGGTGTGTGGCGCGGCGGCGGCGCGCAGGCGACGCACGGCCGCGTCTACGCCTATCTGGTCGATGTGTATTCGCCCGGCCACGGCATCGTCCGCAATCGCGTCACCGACCCGTATGCGCTGGGCCTGACCGTCGACTCGCAGCGCAGCGTCGCGCTGGATCTCGACGCGCCGGACACCAAACCCGACGGCTGGGACACCGCGCTGCGACCGTCGGCGCTGGCCAGCGCGGTGGACATGAGCCTGTACGAACTGCACGTGCGCGATTTCTCGCGCGACGATGCGTCGGTGCGCGCGCCGTGGCGCGGCAAGTATCTGGCCTTCACCGAGCCCGACTCCGCCGGCATCCGTCATCTGCGCGCGCTGCGTGCGGCGGGCATGACCGACATCCACCTGCTGCCGACCTATGATCTGTCGACCGTGCCCGAACGCGACTGCGTCGAGCCGGTCATTCCCGCCGCCGCGCCCGACAGCGAGGCGCAGCAGGCGGCGGTCGCCGCGGTCGCCGCGCGCGACTGCTTCAACTGGGGCTACGACCCGTGGCATTACACCGTGCCCGAAGGCAGCTACGCGGTCGAGCCCGACGGCGCGGCACGGGTGCGCGAATTCCGGGCGATGGTGCAGGCGCTGCACGCGGCCGGGCTGCGCGTGGGTCTGGACGTGGTCTACAACCACACCTTCGCCGCGGGTCAGGATCCCAGATCGGTGCTCGACCGGATCGTGCCGGGCTACTACCAGCGGCTGGATGCGCAAGGGAAGATCGAACGTTCGACCTGCTGCGAGAACACCGCGACCGAGCACGCGATGATGGCCAAGCTGATGATCGACTCGGCGGTGGTCTGGGTGCGCGACTACCGCATCGACTCGTTCCGCTTCGATCTGATGGGTCACCAACCGCGTGCGGCGATGGAACGGCTGCAGGCCGCGGTGGACAAGGCCGCCGGTCGTCGCATCGATCTGATCGGCGAAGGCTGGAACTTCGGCGAGATCGCCAACGGCGCGCGCTTCGTGCAGGCCTCGCAGTTGTCGCTGCCGGGCAGCGGCATCGCCACGTTCAGCGACCGCGCCCGCGACGCGTTGCGCGGCGGCGGCTGCTGCGACAGCGGCGAGGGTCTGGTCGCCAACCAGGGTCTGCTCAACGGCCTGCACTACGCGCCGAACGCGGTCAACACGCTTGCCGACGGCAGCGGGCGCGATCGCCGCGCCGAACTGCTGCGCGCCGCCGACATGGCGCGGATCGGTCTCGCGGGCACCCTGCGCGACTACGAACTGCAGGGCGCGGACGGCGTGCGTCGGCCGCTGTCTGCCTTCGACTACGCCGGTCAGGCCGCCGGCTACGTCGCCCAGCCGGGCGAGGTCGTCAACTACGTCGAGAACCACGACAACCTGACCCTGTTCGATCTCAACGCGCTGCGTCTGCCGCGCGACACGTCGCCGCGCGAACGCGCGCAGGTGCAACTGCTGGGTGTCGCCTTCACCGCCTTCAGCCAGGGCATCGCCTACTACCACGCCGGGATCGAGATCCTGCGTTCGAAATCGCTGGACAAGAACAGCTTCGACTCCGGCGACGCCTTCAACCGGCTCGACTGGAGCTACACCGACAATGGCTTCGGCAAGGGCTTGCCGCCCGCGAAGGACAACGGCCGCGACTGGCCGGCGATGCGCGCGGTGCTGGCCGATCCGGGGATCAAACCGGCGCCCGAGGACATCCGCTGGATGCGCGACGCCAGCCTCGACCTGATGCGGATCCGCGACGGTTCGAGTCTGTTCCGCCTGCGCAGCGCCGACGCGGTGCGCGCACGGCTGTCGTTCCGCAACACCGGGCCGCAGCAGAACCCGCTGGTGATCGTGGCGCATCTGGACGGCGCGGACCTTCCGGACGCCGGCTTCCGCGAGGTGCTGTATTTCATCAACGTCTCGCCGCAGGCGCAGACGCTGGTGCTGCCGGAAGAAGTCGGCAAGCGCTATGTCCTGCATCCGGTGCAGGTGGCGGCCGATGCGGCCGACACCCGGCCGAAGGCCGCGCGCCATTCGGCGCGCGACGGCCGTTTCACGATTCCGCCGCGCACCGCGGTGGTGTACGTCATCGAATGATCGTCTGCGAGGCATGCACATGAACGTGTTTCTTTCCGTCACGCGGCGATCCGCTCGCGCCATCGATCTTTTCGTGCAGAAGCGAATCCCCCCTGCCCCCCTTTTGCAAAGGGGGGGAAAGCAGGGGCTTGTCGATGTTGTGCGACGCGCACTCCGACTGGAACGCGCATTCCGATCGGAACGCGCCTTTCGTCCGGAAGGCGCCATGGCATGCACGCCAAAAGGCGGAGCTGCTCCACCCCCTTTGCAAAAGGGGGTCGACGCCCGCGCCGCCGGCGG
>JBIJAD010000086.1:0-11988 GCA_044345955.1 Lysobacteraceae bacterium | reverse complement strand
GGGGGCATCTCCCTTCGACAGATGCCACCTTTCTAGGCTCCGGGTGGATCGCTGGCTGAGATTCGACGCTAATCAGGTTTGCAAACGGGGGTCGACGCCGGCGCAGCCGGCGGCGGGGGGATTTGCGCCTACGCCACCGGAGCGATGGCCCTCGCGCTCGCGTTGCTGCTGTCGATGCCGTGGCTGGCTGCGTCCGCACAGACCGCCGACGCCGTCGCCGAGGTGCAGTCGCCCGACGGCCGCACCCGGGTCGAACTCGCGCTCAACGGCGAAGGTCGCCTCGCGTATCGCGTGTCCCGCGACGGCAAGCCGCTGATCGCGGATTCGCGGCTGGGCTTCATCCTGCGCAACGGTCGCCAGTTCCTGCGCGGCCTGAGCCTCGAAGGCCAGTCCACGCGCAGCCACGACGCCACCTGGCAACTGCCCTGGGGCGAGCGCCGCGACGTGCGCGAACACTACAACGAACTGCGTGCGCGGATCGTCGAGCGTGCTTTTGAAGGCAGCGACCACGACCGCCGCCGCTTCGACGTGGTGGTCCGGGTGTTCGACGACGGCCTCGGTTTCCGCTACGACTTCCCGAAACAGCCGAAGCTCGACGAGGTGCAGATCCAGGAGGAGCTGACCGAATTCGCGATCGCGCGCCCGGCGACGGCGTGGTGGATTCCGGCCTTCGAGTGGAACCGCGAGGAATATCTCTACCACCGCACGCCGCTGGCCGAGGTCGGCACCGCGCAGACGCCGATCACCCTGCGCACCGACGACGGCACCCACGTGTCGATCCACGAGGCGGCGCTGGTCGACTACGCCGGCATGAATCTGATGAAGGGCGACACCGGCGCGCTGCGCGCCGTGCTGACCCCGGGCAGCCCGGCCAAGGTGGTGCGACGCACGCCGTTCGCGACCCCGTGGCGCACGATCCAGATCGTCGACCGCGCCGGCGGTCTGGTCGAATCCAACCTGATCCTCAACCTCAACGAACCGAACCGGCTCGGCGACGTGAGCTGGTTCAAGCCCTCGAAGTACGTCGGCGTGTGGTGGTCGCTGCATCTGGACAAGGAAACCTGGGGCACCGGCCCGAAGCACGGCGCGACCACCGGCAATACCCGGCGCTACATCGATTTCGCGGCGAAACACGGCTTCCGCGGCGTGCTGGTCGAAGGCTGGAACGTGGGCTGGGACGGCGACTGGTTCGCCAACGGCTGGCAGTTCGACTTCGCGAAACCGACCGCCGACTATGATCTCGAGGGGCTGGCCGCGTACGCGAAGTCCAGGGGCGTGCATCTGATCGGCCACCACGAGACCGCCTGCGCGGTCAGTCACTACGAGCGGCAGATGGACGCGGCATTCGCGAAGTTCGCGCGCCTGGGCATCGACGTGGTCAAGACCGGCTACGTCTGCGACGCCGGGCAGATCGAGCGCCAGGACATTCCCGGCGGCCTGGTCGTGCGCGAGTGGCACGAAGGCCAGTACATGAGCGGTCATCATCTGCGCGTGGCCGAAGCGGCGGCGCGGCACCGGATCGCGATCAACGCGCATGAGCCGATCAAGGACACCGGCCTGCGCCGCACCTACCCGAACCTGATCACCCGCGAAGGCGCGCGCGGCATGGAATTCAACGCCTGGGGCAGCCCGCCGAACCCGCCGGAGCACGAACCGACCCTGATCTACACGCGGATGCTGGCCGGGCCGATGGACTTCACGCCCGGCGTACTGAGCCTGGAGGGCCGCGGCCAGCCGATCCGGAGCACCCTGGCGCGGCAGCTCGCGCTGTACGTGGTGCTGTACAGCCCGGTGCACATGGCCGCCGATCTGCCCGAGCACTATGCGAAGCATATGGAGGCGTTCCGCTTCATCCGCGATGTGCCGGTCGACTGGCAGGACACCCGTGCCCTCGACGGTGAGGTCGGCGACTACGCGGTGATCGCACGCAAGGACCGCAACAGCGACGATTGGTATCTCGGCGGCGTCACCGACGAACAACCACGCAGCCTGCGCGTGCCGCTGTCGTTCCTCGATGCCGGACGTCGCTATGTCGCCGAGATCCATCGCGACGGCGACGATGCCGAGGACCGCGGCGACAAGCGGTTCTCCTTCGTGCGCGAAACCCGCGAGGTCGACGCCGGCGACACGCTCGATCTGCGTCTCGCCGCCAGTGGCGGCGTGGCGATCCGCTTCGTGGCGAAGCGCTGAAGGATGTTCGTCGCCGCGCCGCGGATCGAGCGCGTGCCGCTGTACGGGCGGCATGTCTGCCATGTGATCGACGATGCGCTGCTCGATCCCGATGCGCTGGTCGAATACGCCGCCGCGCATGCGACGGATTTCGCCGAGTCCGGGCACAACGCCTATCCCGGACCCGAACTGCGCATGCCGGAAGCGTTTTCGGCGCAGCTCGACGCGTTCTTCGCGACCCATCTGCGCCGCGCGTTCGATGCGCGCCGTACCGAGCGCATGTACAGTCGTCTGGCGATCACCGCGACGCCGCCGGAGCGGCTGCATCCGCGGCAGTCGCTGTGTCATGTCGATCGCATGGATCTGGAGCCCGGACAATGCGTGGTCGCGTCGGTGCTCTATCTGTTCCGGGATCCGGATCTCGGCGGTACCGCGTTCTACGCACCGAAACGCCCCGCGACCGAAGTGCTGCCGATGATCGCCGACTCCGCCGCGCTCGAACCTGGGGTCTTCCGTGCACGCTACGGGCTCGGCACCGGCTACATGACCGAGTCGAACGCCTGGTTCGCGAAGGTCGCCAGCGTGCCCGCGCGCTTCAATCGCCTGATCTTCTACGAAGGCACGGTGTTCCACAGCGGCGAAATCGCGCATCCCGAGCGACTGGTGCGCGATCCGCGCGCGGGCCGACTCACCCTCAACGGTTTCTTCACCTGTCGCAGACGGATCGATGCATGAGGATCGACACATGAAACGTGCGCGTACGCTTCTCGCCGGCCTGCTGCTCTGCGCCGCGGTTTCCGCACAGGCCGCTGCGCCGGCCTTTCGCAGTCTGGAGGCGGATGCCCGCGGCGAGACCCTGCACTTCGAGGCCGCGGGCATCGACCCCGACGGCCTGCGCGTGCGCGTGCTGCTGCCGCCGGACTACGATGCCGCCGCCGTGCCGGGGTATCCGGTGCTGTACCTCAACGACGGCCAGGACGCCGAGGCGGTGGCGCTGGCGTCGTGGCAGGAGGCGTTGATCCGCAGCGGGCAGATCCGGCCGCTGATCGCGGTCGCGATCGACATGCCGAAGGATCGTCTCGCCGCTTACGGTTTTTCCGATCGCGCGGCGCAGCGCAGTCTGGTCGCGTCGACCCGGGTCGGCCCGGTCGGCACCAACGCGCATGCGTATTCGGAATGGCTGACGAAGACGCTGGTGCCGGCGATCGATGCGCGCTACCGCACCCTGCCGCGCGCGGAGGCACGCGCGATCCTCGGCTGGTCGCTGGGCGGCGCGCACGCGCTGAACGTCGGCTGGCAGTATCCCGAGGTGTTCGGCCGCACCGGTGCGTTTTCGCCGTCGTTCTGGCTGTCGTCGGAGAACGCGTTGTCCGGCGTCCGCGACCCCGACGCCGCGCAGCGCACCCGCATCGCGCAGACGATGATCGCGAACGGGCAATACCACCCCGGCAGCCGGTTCTTCTTCGCCGTCGGCGATGCAGAGGAGACCGACGACCGCGACGGCGACGGTGTCATCGACGTACTCGACGACACGCGCGACCTGCTCGAAGGCTGGCACGCTTCTGATGGGCACGCTGCCCGCGAGGCCGAACCGCGCGCCAAGGGCCTGCGCCAGCTCGGACATTCGATCGATACCGATGCCGCGACGAAACTCTCTCGCGCCGACGCCGCGCTGTACGTGATGCGCGAAGGCCGCCACGAACAGCGCACCTGGGCGCGGATGCTGCCGGCGTTCCTGCGCTGGGCCTATGCGCTGCGCGCGCCTGCGCTGCAGGCCACCGGCACCACCGAAAGCTGGCAGGACGTGCCGTCGCAGCATGTCGCTGCGCGCAACGTCGATGTCTGGCTGCCGCCGTCCTACGGCCGCGATCCGCAGCGGCGCTATCCGGTGCTGTACATGCACGACGGCCAGAATCTGTTCGATCCCGCGCTGGCCTACACCGGCACCGACTGGGACATCGACGGCGCGCTCACCCGCCTGATCGAGCGGGGCGATGCGCGCGAGGCGATCGTGGTCGGAGTGTGGAACAGCCCGCTGCGCTTCGCCGAATACATGCCGCGCGCGCCGGTGCGCACGCCGAGCGTCGGCAGCGGCATCGACGGCCGCCCGATCGGGCGCAGCGTGGACATCCGCTCCGACGCCTATCTGCGTTTTCTGGTCGAGGAACTCAAACCCTTCATCGATGCGCGCTACCGCACCTTGCCCGGGTGCGACGACACTTTCGTGATGGGTTCGAGCATGGGCGGGCTGATTTCGTTGTACGCCGTCGCCCGTCATCCGCAGGTGTTCGGTGGCGTCGGCGCGGTCTCGACGCACTGGCCGGCCTGCGACGGCTGCACCGTCGACTGGTTCGCGACGCACCTGCCGCGGCCGCGCGCGCACCGGCTGTATTTCGATTACGGCACGGCGACGCTGGACGCGTTGTATCCGCCGCATCAGGCGCGGATGGACGCCGCCCTGCGTCGCGCCGGCTGGCGCGAGGGTCGCGACTGGATCACCCGCCGCTTCGAGGGCGCCGAGCACAACGAGGCGGCGTGGAAGGCGCGGGTGGAGATCCCGCTGCGGTTCCTGCTGGCGCCGCGTGCGGAGGCGTCGGCGCGCTGAGCGCTGCGGGCGGCGTCAACCACCCGGCACGTAATGCAGCGGGCTGTCCGGGCCGAGCGGGGCGCCGGTGAAATACCAGAGCACCAGCACCGCGGTCCACACCAGGCCGAGCACGATCGAGTACGGCACCATCAGCGCGATCAGCGTGCCGAGACCGGCCTTGGGCCGGTATTTCTGGAACACCGCGAGGATGATGAGCAGATAGGAATTGAGCGGGGTGACGATGTTCACCACCGAGTCGCCGATGCGGTAGGCGGCGGTGGTCAGCTCCGGGCTGATGCCGACGATCATGAACATCGGGATGAAGATCGGCGCGAGCACGCCGAACTTGCTGAGCATGCCGCTCATCGCGAAATCGCCGAACACCACCACGGTGACGAACGCGACGATCAGCAGCGGGATCGGCAGGTCCGCATCGAACAGCAGGCTGCCGCCGGCGTAGGCGAGCATGCGGTCGAGGCCGCTGTAGCCCATGTAGGCGACGAACTGGGCGAGGAAGAACAGCATCACCAGCACCGGCACGATGCTGCGGATGCCGTGATTGAGCGCGTCGGCCAGGTCCTGCTGGTTGCGCAGTGCGCCGTTGAGCACGCCGAACACCACGCCCGGCAGCAGGAACAGCAGGAAGATCATCGGCACGATCACGTGCGACCAGCGAGGCCCGGGCGATTCGGCCAGCCGCGGCGCGCCTTCGGCGATGACCTGCAGCGGCTCGCTGGAGAGCACGTTCGCGCCTTCCTCCACCGCGGCGCCGGCCGGGGCCACGCTCACCGCCTGCTGCACCAGCACCCGCCCGTTGGGCAGGGTCGGTTGGCCGTCGCCGTGCAGCGGCATGCCCGGCACCAGGATCAGTGCCGCCAGCGCGGCCATGCCGATCACCATCGCCGCCAGCGCGCCGCGCAGCGCGCGCCGCTCGCGCGGATTCAGCGCCATCTGCTGCGCGGTGCCGTCGCCCGCGGCCTGCATGTCCTCCGGATGCTGTCGGCGCAGGCGCGGCTCGATGATCCGGTCGGTGACGTACCAGCCGCACAGCATCACCGTGAACGCCGAGACCACCTTGAAGAAATAGTTGTGCAGGATCGACACCGAGTAACCCGGATCGATCACCCGCGCCGCGTCCTGGGCGAAGCCGGTCAGCACGCCATCGCTGCCGTTGGGGAAGAAGCCGCCGCCGAACCCGCCGGCGACGCCGCAGAACGCCGCGGCCATGCCCGCCACCGGATGCCGGCCCATCGCCAGATACAGCGCCGCCGCCAGCGGCGGCAGGATGATGTAGCCGGCGTCGGAAGCGATCGAGGAGGTCGCGCCGATCAGCACCACGGCCGGGGTCAGCAGCCGACGCGGGGTCAGCAGCGCCAGCGCTCGCATCAGTGCGCTGAAGAAGCCGAACTTCTCGGCCAGACCGATGCCCAGCATCGCGGTGAAGATCAGCGGCAGCGCCGGCATCTGGGCGAAGTTGCGCAGCGCCGAGGACAGCATCCAGTAGATCCCGTCCACGGTCAGCAGCGATTTCGGCCGGATCGGCTCGCCGCTTTCGACCAGGTCCACCACCGGTGCGCCGCGGGCGTCGAGTTTGGGCGTCTGCGTCTCGGTGCCGTCGGCAGCGACGATGGTCTCGGTCACCACGGTCGGCTTCACCGGCTGCACCTGCCACTCCAGCGCCGACCCGATCGCCGACAGCACCACCACCAGCGCCGCCAGCAGCGCGAACAGCAGCGCCGGCTCCGGCAGCTTGTTGCCGATGAACTCGATCCAGTCCAGGAACGAACGGCGGCGCGCCGGCGCCGGGGCGGGGGCTGCTGCGGAGGGCGTGTCGGCCATGGGCGTCGGGTCTGCACGATGGGGCTGGCGACGCTAGCACAGCCGCGGCAGGCCTTGCACGGCCGGTGGTCATGGGGGTGGGGGGGAAGGCCCGCCAGGCCTGCTGCTGTCTTCCGGGCGGGGATTGTCTCGGGCTAGACTCCGGACTGCGTCAACCGTTGACGGAGCAGGGCTTGCCCGCAGAGGCGCATGTGATCCGGCTGCGATACCGACGGGGTCGCCGATATCCCGCACGTTCCGGTCGACAATGTCGTGCCGAAGGCGATGCCTTGATGCAACGAATGGGGAAACTCCACATGCACCGGTCGAAGGGAATGACCCATCTCCGCATCTGGGGCGTCTGCCTCCTGATGTTCATCGGGCTGTCGATCGGGCTGAGCGTGGCCGCGGCGAGTCCGCAGCCCGATCTCGCCCCGATCGCGGCGGGAGGTACCTCGTGCGCCTTGCGCCACGATGGCCGGGTGATGTGCTGGGGGCGGGATCGTCAGGCCGCCGCGGCGTTTTCCGGTCGCGGCGTCATGGCGATCGTGGCCGATCGGTCGGCCATCTGTGCATTACTCTCGGACGGTGCGGCGCAATGCCGCAGTTCGGCTTTGATCGCTTTCCCGGAGATTTCGGCCGGCCGATGGCGTTCGATAGCCGCGAATGACGAAACCTTCTGCGGCATCCGCACGGACGGCAGCCTGGTGTGTCGCGGCGATCATTTCAGCCTGGCTCCGACCGCGCCTTCGACAGGCCGTTATCGCCGCGTCGATCTCGGCGATATGCAGGGATGTGCCATCCGCGAAGACGGGACGCTGGCGTGTTGGGTGGAGTCGCCCGAGCCCGTTCTCGGGACGCCGCCCGAGGGTCGATTCCTGGAGGTGTCGGTGGGCAATGCCCACGCCTGCGCACTGCGCGTGGATGGTCGGGTGCTGTGCTGGGGTTGGAACGGTTACGGGCAGACCGACGCGCCGACCGAGGCCGACTTCATCGCGGTTGCCGTCGGTGCGCAGTTCAGTTGCGCGCTGCGCTCCAATGGCCTCGTGGCCTGCTGGGGCCGTGACTGGGAAGGCGAAACCCGTCCGCCGCAGGAATTGTTCACCCATATCGCGGCCGATTATCTGCATGCCTGCGGGCGCAAGGTGGACGGCACGATCCGCTGTTGGGGGGACCCGAGTGAGTTTCCGTACAACGTCGTTTCCGAACCCTTCGAACAAGTCGCAATCGGGGGTGGCGAGGTCTGCGCGCTCGATGGCGCAGGCATGCCAATCTGTCTGGTCGGGATCGAGCGGATGCTTCCGCCGGATGCGCGTTACGCAACGCTGGCGCTCGGTGCGGCGGGCGGCTGCGGCATCCGCCGCGATGGTCGCACCGTCTGCTGGGGCGAGAAGCCGGGCGCTCCGCCCGAGGCCGCATTCCGCTTGCTGAGTCTGGGCGAGGCTCATGCCTGCGGTCTCAGGACCGACGGAGGCGTCCTGTGCTGGGGCGAGAGCAGCGATGGTCGTACCGATGCGCCCACCGGCGTCTTCACCTCGCTTGCTTCCGGCGCGCGATTCACCTGTGGGCTGCATGAGGATGGCAGTGTCGCCTGCTGGGGCGCCGGTGAAGCGGTATCGGCGGCGCCCGCCGGCTCCGGCCATTCCGAACTCGTCGCAGGCGGACGCAATGTCTGCGTCCGCCGGTCCGACGGCCGTCGCGATTGCTGGGGCGAGGATGCGCTATGGCTGAGGCTTTTCGAAAACGATTTCGAATACCCATTGATCCTCGGCGATCACTTCGGCTGCGGTTGGGTTCCGGGCGTGGAGATCCTTTGCGATGGCGATTACTCCAGAGGAGTGCCCAGCGCCAATCATGAAGATGTCTTATTGGCTTTCGCTTCAGGCGGTACATTGTGTGTCGTCGAAGAGAGCGGATCCTTGGATTGCAGTGGCAGCGTCGATTACGAGCGATACCCCGAAAGCGCCCGGATCGGAATCGGCGATATCGCGCTCGGCACCGGTCACGGCTGCTCGCTCGGTGCCGATGGTCTGATCGCGTGCCTCGGCGACGACAGCGCCGGGCAAGGTCGCGTGCCGATGCGGCGTGCGCGTGCCCTGTCGGCCGAAGCCGATCACGCCTGCGCGATCGAAGGGACCGGTTTTCCGTTCTGCTGGGGCGACGATGCGCGGGGCGGATCGTTGCCTCCGCCCGGCGTCGTGCTGCGCACGATCGACGTCGGCCAGTTCAATGCCTGCGGGGTTCGCGCCGACGGCGATGTCGCCTGCTGGGGCTGGAACATCAACGACCAGGGCACGCCGCCACCGGGCGCGTTCCGCAGCGTCGCCACCGGGCTCAATCACAGTTGCGGCATTCGCGACGACGGCACGCTGGCCTGCTGGGGCTACGGCGCCGATGGCCAGACCGCGGCGCCTTCCGGGCATTACCTCGCGGTGGATGTCGGCGAGCGCCACGGTTGCGCGATCGCGATCGAAGGCGATGTGCGCTGCTGGGGCCTCGGCAGCGAGGGCCAGACCGCCGCACCGCCGGGGCGGTTCCGCGTGCTCGCCAGCGGCGCGTTCCACAACTGCGCGATCCGCGACGACGGCACGATCGCCTGCTGGGGCCGCAACCTCGACGGTCAGGCCATCGCGCCCGACGCGGGTCGATATCTCGATGTCTCCGCCGGTACCGCGCACAGTTGCGCGATCGCCGACGACGGCCTGCGTCTGTGCTGGGGCGCGGACGATCGCGGCCAGGCCCCGATCGCGCGCCTGTTCCCGGAGACGCTGCCCGGCGCCCGTGAAGAGATGTCCTACGACGTCGTGTTCACGCTACGCGACGTCTCGAGTTCCGGTGCGCCTCCGGTCTCGCCGCGCTACCGGGTGATCGAGGGTGTGTTGCCCGCCGGTCTCGCACTGACTCCCGACGGCCGTCTGCACGGCAGGCCGTGGCATGCCGGCGAGTCCGTGCTCGTGATCGAGGCGCGCGATGAACACGGGTTCGGCGCACTTCGTCGCCTGCACCTGAGGGTCGCGCCGCTGTCGACGCAGGCGTTGCCGGTTGTCCCGATGCTGTCCGGGGTGCTCGGCGATGCGCAGTGGTACCGCAGCGATGTGCGCGTGATTTGGAATCCCGGCGGCGACGAGCGCGACGTCGTCTCCAGCATCGGCTGCGAGCCGCGGACCATCACCGAGGACATCGCCGACCTGCGGCTGGTCTGCACCGTCGTCGACGCTGACGGCGAGCGCAGCGGGGTGGTCAACCTCAGGCGCGACGCCACACCCCCGACGCTGAATGTCGTGATGCCGCCGGCGACCCTGCGCGCGAACACCGTCCACGATTACGCGCTGAGCGCATCCGATGCGATGTCGGGGCTCGCGGATGCAAGCTGCACACCGGTGGACACCCGCGAGGCCGGCGTCTTCACCGCGCGCTGCGAAGCCCGCGATCGCGCCGGCAACACGACGGTGCGGACATCGGAATACCGGGTCGTCGTCCGCATTCCGCGCACAGGCGGCCCGCAGCAGATACTGCCGCGAGCGCAGCCGCCGGCACCGATGACGCCGATGCAGCCGGCCCGTCCGCGGACGCCGCCGGCGCCGCGCGCGCGGGAACGTCCGGAACCCGGACCGAGGCGCTGAACCCGCCGGCGCGGCGCGCGGATGCGCCGCGCCGGCAACGCGCGGCCGGGGCCGCGCTGCGCTGCGCTGCGCCTGCGACATGGCCGATGTGCGGGAATGTCGACATGATCGGCGTTGCGCTAGCATCCGGTCCGGGCCATGTCGGCCTCGATCACGACAAGGAGAGACGCGATGGACACCGCATCCGACCATGGACTGCCGGATGTTTCGCAACTGGAAGCGGCCACGCAACGACTGGCCGAGGACATCCTGCAGCGATGGCGCAATCGCGGCAATGTCTGGCGGACGGCGTGGGCGATGGATACGCTGCTGGACTATTTCCGCATCCTGCGCCAGGACGGTTCGGCCTACGGTCAGCGCGCCATCGATGCGCTCAACCCGCTGGCCCTGGGCAATTGGTGGGACGACTTCGGCTGGATCGGAATCGCGGCCCTGCGCGCCGCCGAGCAGGACACCTTTCCCGCGCAGCGCGAGCAGATGCTGAAGATCGCGATCAATGCCTGGGCCTACATGTACGGCCCGGGATGGAGCAGCACGACCACGCGCGACATCTTTCCCTTCGTCGACGCGGACCTGGCGGGTTGGAAGGATTTCCGGGACGGGCGCACCGGCAACATCGGTGCCTTGAACGTCTGGGACAAGATGGATGAAACCTTCTCGCCGCGCCCCTCGACCGAACAAGAGAAACAGCAGTACGAGGAACTGAAATATCGGCAGCAGCCCAGATTCTCGCCGGGCGGGGCGTGGAATTCGCCGATCGAAAGCGCGGATCAGCCCAGGCCGGTGTCGGACTACACCCGTCCCTGGCGAAGCGCTTATCTCAACCCGGTGCAGAACACCGTCACCAACGGCCTGTTCTCGCTGTTGAGCCTGCGGATCCTGCGTGCGTCCGGCAGACCCGAGTTCCGTGCCGTGTTCGATCGCGCCGGGCTCGATCCGAAGGCGTGCGAAACCGCCTGGAACCAACAGGCCGAGTGGTTGAATCGCTGGTGCACGGCGCCGGAGCTCGCAGCGAACCAGACACTGACCACGTCTCCGCGCGCCGCGCCGGGCGCGGTCCTGATCCGCGAGCGCGTTTCCACCTATTTCGATTCCCGCCAGAAGCATCAGGGGGTCTACTGGGATTCTGCCTATATCGACGATCTGGTCTGGACCGGCGATCAGGGACTCATGCTCGCCGTCCTGCGCGAAGGGGCGCAGAACGGAGCGACGCAATCGATCTTCGCGCGCGCGCAGGACATCGTGACCGCCGTCTTCCATGCGGGATTCGCCGAGCGCGACTACGGTACTCCCGGCGCGAAAGCGCAATTCCTGCTGCCGTGGATCGCGCTCGACGCCGATGGCGATGCGCGCTTCACCGCCGGATCGCCCGGGGCCGGCGTCGGCGACGACGACGACTACCTGACCGGGGTCGCGGTGTTCATGCGCTGCCTGCTGCAGGCGTACGAAGCGGATCCGCAACGGCTGCCGGCCGCATCCGCGCAGATGATCCTGCGCTCCGCCGCAGCGATGTGCCAGCCCGGATTCGGTGCTTCGCCGGGGCAACCGTTCGGCATCTGCGACGGCTTTTTCCGGACGCCGGACAACACCGTCAACGATCTGACGCCGCTGATCAACCGGCTGTCCACCCTGTTGACCGCGATCGCGATCGCCAGGGCCGTCGCGCCGGAGCGCACGCATACCGCGAGCGACTGAACGACGATTGCGCATCTTCGATGGGGCGCCTGCGGGTCGGACGGACCCGCGCGACGCGGGCGAGGCTTCGCCTCCGCCCGCGTCCATCCCTTTCAC
>JBIJAD010000109.1:0-10938 GCA_044345955.1 Lysobacteraceae bacterium | reverse complement strand
GGCATCCGGCGCGGGTTCGGGCTTCGCCGCTTCCGGACTGACCTTCTCGATCGTGTGCCGCAGTTCGCGGCCGAGGATGGTCTTGGCGTCGCGCGCCCAGTTGTCCAGGCGTTGGTCGAAGACGAGTTTGGCGTTCTCGTCGGGCCAGACCAGTTTCATTTCGCGCAGTTTCTGGATGAAGCCGCGGAACAGGCTCTTGTCGAAGAACTCCGGCGCCGCCGGGGCGTACAGCAGCGAAAGGCGCTGCGCTGCGAGGTGACAGAGACTTTCCAGTTCGGCGGCGCCGAGCGCGCCGGGGCCGTTCTTGGCCAGCACCGAAATGGCGATGTAATAGCGCTCGAATGCCTGCTGCAGCGGATGGCCGAGCGCGCGCAGCCGGAACACTTCGTCGGACTGCCCGGCGTTGCGGGCGAGGATGCCGCCGTCGTCGTCGCTGACCTGCTGCAGCAGCCCTTCGCGCACGAACACCGCGATGGTGCGTTCGACCTGTTCGGCGAAGCCGTCCTCGTCCCAGGGCAGGAACAGCTCCGCCTGCACGAACGGATACAGCGAGCGGCCGATCCGCAGCAGGGTGTTTCGGCTCATCCGGCGGTTGTGCTGGAAGCAGCAGGCGATCCACGCGGTCGCGGTGAACAGGTGCAGCACGTTGTTGCGGAAGTAGCTCAGCAGCACCGCGGTGTCGCCGTCGACGTGCAGCACGTCGCCGAGCGGATGCGGGGTGCGGGTCAGGGTGCCGATCTCCTCGCCGTGGGCGACGATCTCCTGCGGCGTGTGCGGGGTGACGGTGACGCGGTCGGAATACGGCACTTCCGCCAGCAGGGTCTTGGACAGCGCGATCTGCGCCAGCAGGTCGGCTTCGCCCATCGCGTGCTTGGGCGTGGACAGCAGCGCCAGCGCCAGCAGATTGATCGGATTGACGTCGGCGGCGCGGTTGACGTTGATCTGGATGCCGTCGGCGAGGGCGTCGATGGTGTTCGCCAGCCATTGCGGCTTCTCTTCGTCCGACACCGCCGCGCCGTCCCAGTCCGGCGCGTGTTCGGCCAGCACGTCGCCGAGCCTGATCGGCTCGCCGAAATTCACCACCACCTGACCGTAGTTGTCGCGCAGCACCCGCGGAATGCCGGTGAGCACCTGCCAGATCGATTCCTTCTCCTTGGGCTTGCCGCTGAGCTCGTCGAGATAGCTGCGGCCTTCCATGATCTTCTCGTAGCCGATGTAGACCGGCTGGAACAGCACCGGGCGGGTCGGCTGGCGCAGATAGGCGCGCACGGTCATCGCGATCGAACCGCCCTTGGGCGGCAGCAGACGGCCGGTGCGCGAGCGTCCGCCCTCGATGAAGTATTCGATCGAAAAACCGCCGGCGACCAGTTGCGCCATGTACTCGCGGAACACCGCCGAATACAGCGCGTTGCCGCGGAAGCTGCGGCGGGCGAAGAACGCGCCGCCCTTGCGCAGCAGGCTGCCGATCACCGGCAGGTTGAGATTGACCCCGGCGAAGATGTGCGGCGGCACGATGCCGTGGGTGTAGAGCAGATAGCTCAGCAGCAGATAGTCCATGTGGCTGCGGTGGCTGGGCACGTACACCACTTCGTAGCCGGGCGCGGCCTGCTTGAGCTTGTCCAGGTGATGCACCAGCACGCCGCGGTAGATCCGGTTCCAGACCGTGGTCAGCAGGAACGAGGCCGAACGCACCACCGGATGCGAGTAGTCGGCGGCGATCTCGTAGGCGTAGGCCTGGGCCTTTTTCCAGGCGTCCTCGGGCTTGCCGTTCTCGCGCCGTGCAGTGTCGGCGATCGCCTGCTTCACCGGTTCGGCGGCGAGGACCTTGTCGATCAGCAGGCGACGGGTCGACAGGTCCGGCCCGATCACCGCCTCGCGAATGCGGTTGAAGTGGGTGCGCAGCACGCGCGAGAGCTTGCGCACGATGCGTTCTGGCGGCAGATCCTCGGCGACCACCTCGCGCACCGACACCGGCAGCGCGAACTGCACCCGGGTGTCGCGGCCGTTGAGCAGGATCGCCAGCAGCCGGCGCGAGCGGCCGACCAGGGTCCAGTTTTCCGAGAACAGCACCGAGAACCAGCCATTACTGCGCTCCGGGGCGCGGCCGACGAAGATCGAGACCGGCACCAGTTGCACGTCCAGTGCCGGCTCGTCGCGATGCGCCTGCAGCAGCCGCGCCAGCGCCTCGGAATGACGGCGCGCCGGGCGGGTCATCTTCGGCGACTTGCCGGTGGCCAGATCGGTGGCGATGTCGGCGGCCAGACCGAGGGTGGAATTGGCGCTGCGCCGCGACAGCGCGACGTAGGCGCGTTTGCGTCCGAGCGGGTCGCCCGGCAACGGGCGCAGCGCCGAGGGCAGCCCGGCTTCGCGGCAGGCGCGCTCGAGGATCAGCGCGTTCGACAGGCCGTAGTCCTCCAGCACGTAGCAGATCGGTCGCGGATCTCCGGACAGCGACTCCGGCAGCGGGTCGATGCGCAACTGGATCCACGGCTCCAGCAGCCAGCCGAGCAGGCCGGCCCACCAGGGGCGGCGGCCGCGGCCGGGCGCCGGCGCGCCTGCGGCGGTCGGTTCGGAGGGCGTCGGTGCGTCCGGGATGGCGTCGCTGCCGGGAGCGCGCGGCACGCCGGCGGCAGCGCCCGCAGGCGCGGTGTCGGCGCCGGGTTCGGCGGCGTCGAAGAGGGTGGGCTGGGTCGGCGGCGTCGGCATGATCGCCGCCATTATGACGAAGTCGGCTCCGTGCTCGTGGCCGATTCGGGCGGGGCGACCGGTGGTGCGACCGGCGGTGCCGGCGCGGCGGGCGCGGTCGGCGCCGGTGCCGCGGCGGCCCGGGCGTGGCGCAGGAAGTCGCTCAGATACCAGTGGCCGTCGACCCGCTCCACCGCGACCAGGGTGTCGATCGTGCGCCCGGCCAGCGGGTAGCGCAGGCGGACCATGGCCTGGTCGCCGTCCTGGCGTTCCAGCGAGAGCTGCATGCCGTCCAGGCTCTGGTCGAGGTCGAGCCCGTAGTCGCGCAGGCAGACCTTGAACGCGCCGAACATCGGCCCGAGCCGGCGCAGGCTTTCGTCCATGCCCAGGCGGGGGAGGTCCGCGTCCTCGCGCACCCCGGCATGGCGCGCGGCCATCGCCAGCCGGGTGATCGCGCCGCGGGCCCGCTGCGGGTCGCCCAGTTTGGCCTCGGCGGCCCAGGTGCCCAGGGCCTCGACCAGTTGCACGTAATGGTTGCGCTCCTCGGGGCTGAGCGAGGCGTCGTTCTGCAGATACTTCACGCCGAACAGGCTCAGGGTCTCGGCCGCGCTGCGGATTTCGGCATGGGCATTGGCGAACTGCTGGTCGAAGCTGCGCCGCAGCCGCGGCTCGGCGCCGTCGGCGGCCAGTGCGCCGAGCATCCCCGGGATGCGCTGATCGAACGGCAGCTCCTCCAGCGGCCAGCGGCTGCGCCCGGAGCGCCAGGCCGCTGCCAGACCCGGATGCAGGGATTCGGGCACGGCATCCCTGGCGAAGCCGTGCAGGTCGTTGGCGCGCAGATGCGCGGTGAGCACCGCCACCGCCTGCACCGGTTCGGTGGCCGCACCGGCGGGTGGCGCCTGTTCACGGCAGCCGGTCGCGCCCAGGGCAAGGGCCAGGGCGAGCAGGGCCGCGACGGGCGCCGGGACGGTGTGGGCGGACGGGGTGGCGGTGGTCATGCCCGCATCTTGGCCGGCGCGGACGGTCGTCGACAAGCGACGGTCGTCGCCAAAGAAAAAGGAGACCCGGAGGTCTCCCGAAAGGCATCCGGCCGGAGCCGGAGGATCACGGTTGTGGCACGGTTCCGGGCGAACCCGGATCGACACAGCCTAACCGCGCCCGGAATTTAATGCAACACCTGAAGTTTATCGCTTCAAATGATTGATTTCATTGGTCGATCATGGCCGGCGCCCGACGACGAGCTCGACCGCGATCCTCAGCGCGCGGTGTCCAGGGCCTCGCGCTTGCGGCTGCGGCGGTCCTCGCGCAGTTGGCGCCAGTTGTTGTCGAACACCGCCGGCTCCCAGGAGCCGTAGGTCGGGTTGGGCAGCATCCACCAGCGTTCGCCGAACCAGGCGCGATGCCGCGCCTGCAGCTCGGCCCGGGCCTCGGGGGTGTTGGCGAGGATCTGCGCGAAGTCGCCGAGCTGGTCGCCGAACTGCATCAGGATCCGGTAACTGCGCCCCGCGAACTGGCGTCGGCACAGTTTCTCCGAGCCTTCCTGCTCGCAGTCGGCGACGAAGGTGCCGAGGCCCAGGAACACGCTCTCGTCCTTCACCGGCAGGCCGACTGCGCGCAGGTTCTCCAGGGTCGGTGCGCCGAGATGCTCGGCGCGGTTGGTGATGTAGAGGATCGTGACGCCGCGGGCCTGCGCCGCGCGCGCGAACTCGACTACCCCGGGCACCGGGGCCGCTTTCTTCTCCTGCACCCAGGCGTCCCAGGTGACCTCGTTGTACTCGGCGCCGTCGCCCACCAGCCGCGCCTGGTAGGGCGAGTTGTCGAGCACGGTCTCGTCCACGTCCACGATGATCGCCGGCGGCAGGCCGCGCGCGGGATTGATCCGCTCCTCCGGCGCCAACGCGTCCCAGTCCGGATCGCGCAGGGCCGCATCGAGACGTGCGGTCGCGGCGCGATATACGGTCTCGGCGACCGCGCGGTACTCGGCCGAGCGCTGGATCCACAGCACCGCGTTGAGATTGTCGTCGGCCGGCACGCCGGCGGCGGCGACCGGCGCCGGCACGGGCGCATCGGCAGGCGGTGCGGTCTGCGTGGTCGGTCCCGTGCTGCGGCAGCCGGCGAGCAGCAGGGTCGAGGAAAGCAGGGCGACGAACAGCGGGGACCTGCGCATGAGGATGTCCACGAAGACGGTTCGGGGTCGCCGAGTGTAGCCGCTGCGCGTGACCGCCTGCCTTCGCCAGTGCCTACAGCGCCCCCGCGATCAGCCCGATCGCGAACACGAACAGCATCGCCGCCACCACCCGCTGCAGACCGCGCAGAGTGGTTTTCTTCAGTAGCCGGTTGCCGGTCCAGGCGCCGGCGAACGCGGCGAGCACCGCGGCGGCGAGCAGGCCGTGGTCGAGCGTGCCGAACACCGCGACCAGGGTGGCGCCGTAGACGGTCAGCCGGGCGACGTCGATGACCACGGCGATCGCCGCGCCGGTGGCGACGAAGGCCTGCTTGTCCAGGCCGCTGCGTGCGAGGAAGGCGCTGCGCAGCGCGCCCTGCATGCCGGAAAGACCGCCGAAGAAGCCGCTGAGCGCGCCGCCCAGCGGTTGCCAGCGCGCGTCGAATTCGAGATCGCGCAGTGTCGGCACGATCTCGAACAGCGCGAAGGCCAGAAGCAGTGCGCCGATCACCAGTTTGATCGGCGTGATCTCGAACAGATGGCCGAAGAGCTCGTAACGATGCAGCACCGGCAGCGCGCCCAGCGCCGACAGCAGCCAGGCGCCGAGCAGTGCCGCCAGCAGCGCCGGCGCACCGAAACGCAGCAGCACCGCGCGATCGACGTGACGGCGGAGCAGTGCGAGCTTGAACAGACCGTTGAGCAGATGCACCACCGCGGTCGCGGCCACCGCCTGCGGCAGCGGCATGAACAGCGCGAACGCCGGCAGCAGCAGGGTGCCGAGTCCGAAGCCGGAGAAGAAGGTCAGACCCGACGCCAGCAGTGCGACCAGGCAGACGACGGCGATATCCATGCGGTTGCGGCGCGGCGGATGCGATGGGCCGGAGTCTAGCAGGCAGTCGAAGACAGCCTGTCGTCGCAGCCGGGGAATGGCTGCGACGACGAAGCGGGCGCAGGCGCCTGCCGTGTCGGGTTCGAGTGGAGGACTGTGCCTGCGCCTGCGCGCGCGCGGTTGTCGCAGGCGCGTTGCGATGCCGCGTGCGGCAGGCGCCGCGCCGCCGGCTCAGCCCGCCAGCAGCCGGTTCACGCGGGCGATGAACGCGGCGGGGTCGTCGAGCGCGCCGGCTTCGGCGAGCGTCGCCTGTTCGAGCAGCAGTTCGGCGTAGTCGGCGACCCGCGCCGGGTCGTCGTGCAGGGCTTCGATCCGCTGCAGCAGGGCGTGCCCGGGGTTGATTTCCAGCACCGGCTTCGAGACCGGGGCGTCCTGACCCAGCGATTTCATCAGCCGCTGCATGTGCATCGACATCTCGTATTCGTCGAGCACCAGGCAGGCGGCGGAATCGACCAGACGGTTGGAGACGCGCACGTCCTTGACCTTGTCGCCGAGCGCGGTCTTGAGCGTCTCGACCAGCGGCGCCGCGGCCTTCGCGGTCTCTTCCTGCTTCGCCTTGTCCTCGGCGCTGCCGAGCTTGTCCAGGTCGATCTCGCCCTTGGCGACGTTGCGCAGACGCTTGCCGGCGTATTCGTGCAGATAGCCGGACATCCAGTCGTCGATGCGCTCGTGCATCAGCAGCACTTCGACCCCGCGCGCCTTCAGCGCCTCCAGCTTGGGATGGTTGCGCGCGGCGTTCCAACCGTCCGCGGTGAGGTAGTAGATCTCCTCCTGCAGACCGGTCATGCGGCCGATGTAGTCGTCGAGCGAGACCAGCTCGTCGGCCTGCGCGCTGCGGGTGGTCGGGAAGCGCAGCAGCTTGAGTACGCGCTCGCGATTGCCCGCATCCTCGACCACGCCTTCCTTGAGCACGTTGCCGAACGCCTCCCAGAAGGTCTTGTAGCGCTCGGGTTCGTCGCGGGCGATCTTCTCCAGCAGATCGAGCACACGTTTGCTCAGCGCGCCCTTGATGCGCTCGACCTGACGGCTTTCCTGCAGCAGTTCGCGGCTGACGTTCAGCGGCAGGTCGTCGGAATCGACCACGCCGCGCACGAAGCGCAGATAGGCGGGCAGCATCTGCTCGGCCGCGTCCATGATGAAGACGCGCTTGACGTAGAGCTTCAGGCCCTTGCGCTCGTCGCGGCCGGCCTGGAAATCGAACGGCGCATGGGTCGGCAGGTACAGCAGCGAGGTGAAGTTCTGGTTGCCCTCGACCCGGTTGTGGGTCCATGCCAGCGGATCGGCGAAATCGTGGGAGACGTGCTTGTAGAAGCCCTTGTAATCGTCGTCGGTCAGCTCGGTCCTGGGCCGGGTCCACAGGGCCGAGGCCTGGTTGACGGTCTCCAGCGTCGGCGCCGGGGTGTTCTCGCCGTCCTCGCCTTCTTCGGTGTTGGCGGCCGGCGTTTCCATCCGGATCGGGAAGGACACGTGATCGGAATAGATGCGCACCAGCGAGCGCAGCTTCCACGGTTGCGCGTAGTCGCCGGCGTCCTCGCGCAGATGCAGGCGCAGGGTGGTGCCGCGCGGGGTGTCGGCGGGGGCGGGTTCGAGACTGAAACGGCCGTCGCCGCCGGAGCGCCAGATCCAGGCTTCGTCGCTGCCGGCGCGCCGGCTGGTCACTTCGACCTGATCGGCGACGATGAAGGCGGAGTAGAAGCCGACGCCGAACTGGCCGATCAGTTGCGCATCGACCTGCTGCCCGGCGGCGAGGCTTTCGAGGAAACGACGGGTGCCGGAATGGGCGACCGTGCCGAGGTTGCGCATCAGTTCCTCGCGCGACATGCCGATGCCGTTGTCGCGCAGGGTCAGCACGCGGCTGTCGGCGTCCACCGCCAGATCGATCGCCAGTTCGTTGGCCAGCTCGCCGCCGTCGGCGAGCAGCTCCGGCTGCGCGATCGCCTCGAAGCGCAGCTTCTCGCAGGCGTCGGAGGCGTTCGAGATCAGCTCGCGCAGGAAGATGTCCTTGTTCGAGTACAGCGAGTGGATGACCAGTTGCAGCACCTGCTGCACATCGGCCTGGAATTCGTGGGTTTCGGCCTGGGCGGCGCTGGCGGGGGTGTCGGTGCTCATCCGATGGCTCCTTGGAAGAACGGCGAAATACGGGACCGGGGAAACGGGTGGCCGGGAAATCCGGGACTGGCCGGCAGATTGGGTATGGCGTGCGGGGTTTCAAGGCCTTGGGGCCGGACCGCTGCGCTTCGGCGCGTTCGCGTTGCGCCGTGGGAACACTGATCCGGTATCGTTCCATGCGCGTAGCCTTCGAAAGACGGCGCCGCGGCGGTCCCCCGGGATCGCGATCGCGCGGTGTCTGTCTCCGAAACCCGGGACCGGTCGCTGGGGGTTTCATCGAACGATCGTTGCCGCGCGCGAATCGGGCCCGCTTCTCCGTCGCTCGTCCGCAGCCGGTCGCACGCATCCCGGCACCACGGTGGATCGTCGGCATGCGTCGTCGGGATGTCCAGGGCATGACGCGCGATCGGCGCCGGGACGATGCTGCGCCGTCCCCGGCAGCGCCCGCCATGGACCGTATCCGGATCATCGCGGACTGCGCGTTCACCGCTGATACGGGTGATGACGGGCGGCGCACTCTATCTGTCCGTCTCGACAACGCGCGCCGCGAACTGGCCAATCACGACCTGCAGATCGAAAACTCGAAAGCGGTCGACGAGTTCATGCGTTCCAAGTACACCAACCGCGAAGACGGAAGCAGAACGGCGTGCCGCTCGACGACCCACGCTTCCGCGAAGAACAGATCCCGTGCCCGGCGCGACGCCGGAGCTGCGCGTGCATCTCGATCGCAATCGTTTCCGCGGCGGCCAGGAGCGTCTGGTGAAACAGCGCAGCGTCCAATTGATGGCCGAATATCCGCCGAGCCCAGCCGGCGCCGTGCCCGATTTCGAGGCCGAATTCGGCGCGCCGCCGCTGGCCGCGGCCGCGCTCCGTGCGCTTGCGGTCGACCCTGACGACTCCCGCTACGCCGACAGCGACGAAGTCGGCTTCGGCCCGGCGGCGATCCCCGCCGCCGGCGTCGACTGGCGCCTGCGTTTCCGCGATAACGGCGGCGATTTCGCCGACTTCGACCCTGCGGCCATGGAGGAGCTGTACCTGATCGTCGGCTACAGCGTGCAGCCCGCGGCGCCCTGAGCCCCGCGGTAGCGGGCTGCGACGGGATTCCCGGCCCGCTCAGGCGGGCCGGCCCCAGTGCCCGGACAGGATCACGCCCACGCCGCACAGGATCAGCGCCAACCCGGCCAGGTCGTGACGATCCGGCCGGATGCCGTCCACCGCCCACAGCCAGGCGACCGCCATCGTCACGTAGATCCCGCCATAGGCCGCGTACACCCGCCCCGACGCCGCCGGGTGCAGGGTCAGCAACCACGCGAACAGCCCCAGCGCTACCGCCGCCGGCAACAGCCACCACGCCGACGCCTGCTGTCGCGCCTACAGCCAGACCAGCCAACAACCCACGATCTCCGCGAGCGCGGTCAACGCGAACAAGCCGACGGCGACGGGCGGGCTCATGACATCACCTCGGAACTGCGCGGAAGGATGCAGCGCACCATACCGCGCACCATCGATCGACGCACCCGGCCCGCCTTGGGTGCTTGCGATGAGGTCGGGAGGCCGAAAGCTCGAGTTTGTACGGCACCGCCACACACAAATCCGAATACCCAGACGCTGTGCGCATGAGCCGGGAATCCCGACCGAGAGAGTTTCCGCAAGAAAGAATGGCGCGGGTGGGGGGCGTGCCGTTCAAACTGACCATGCGATGATATCGCAGCGAGGCGTAATGGAGCGGGGCTTTCACATGAGAACGGTGAATTTCCTTCGTGTCTTCATGGGCTTATGCGCGCGATGGTTTCGCCAGCCGAGTCCTAGCGTTCCTTGGTCCGGCGCTGGCTGCGGGACGCGGCGATCGGCCCAGCCTTCATCGCGCCGGGCAGCCCCTGGCAGAACGGTTTCGTCGAAAGCTTCAACGGCAAGCTGCGGGACGAGCTGCTGAACCGGGAATGGTTCCGCAGCCGTGCCGAGGCGAAGGTGCTGATCGAACGCTGGCGGCAGTTCTACAACGAGCAGCGCCCGCACAGCGCCCACGGCTACAAGCCCCCGGCGACCGTTCGCCGGAACTGGTCGGAACCCGATACCATCCACCACGAGCTCCCTGCCTGATTGGCTACAAGCTCCATACTCAGGTCACCGGCTCGGCACGCACCGCGATTCAGTGGAGTTACGGCTTACTGCGCGCGTGATGCACAGATCGCTATTCAGGCCATCAATGCCCGTCTGCCCTTCAATTCCAGTTGTTGGCGCAGAGTTTCGGATGGCCGGATAGTGGAGGTTCGTTCTTGACTGTGCTAGATATATGCTGGGCGCAAGCCCGCGCCCTTCGTCAATTGATAGGGGGTTTCTATGAGTTTCTCCAACGGCGGTGATGGTGGTCTTGGCGGTGGAGGTAGTACCGGCGGTTAACATCGCTGAGATATTGGAAATATGAAGCAGCCGGACGCCTCGCAGGCGTCCGGTTTTCCGGGAAACAGGCTTCGGCCTGTATCAATATCGTTATGTGGCACCATGAAGCCCTCGAAGCCGAAATTCTTCTCCAATACTGCTGACGATGCGCACTGCCTTCACGCTTCGGTAAAGATGGCGCTTGCCAGCGCTTCTCCGTCACGAAACTTCAGTTTTCCAGAGTTGTTTGCGCTTTCTGGGAACTCAGGTCAAGCACTAACTTGGCCTCTTCGTACTGCTGCTACGCTAGCTTCCAGTGGCTACAAGATTGCTTACATTGATCCTCTTGATCTGCAGTCTTTTATTCACGACCCCGTCCAGACAATGACCGAGGTCTACGGGTCGGAAGTTGCAGAAGCTCAAGTCAGAGGTTCAGATATCGAACAAGTTGTCGATGATGCGCGGCTACTACTCTCAAGAAATGCATCAATGTTAAGTTTTAGAGTGCCTGCTATTGACGACCTGATTTCCTTGATTCAAGCGGGCTACTATTGCATCTGCAATGTTAATGCCAAGGCGCTTGATGATAGGGAAGGTTATGCAGGTCATTTCGTGCTTCTCTACGATTGGTACTCTAACGAGCGCGAATTCGTAGTTCACAATCCTGGATTACCAGCTCAGGAAGAGATGCAAATATCTGAGCAGCGCTTCT
>JBIJAD010000441.1:0-3064 GCA_044345955.1 Lysobacteraceae bacterium | reverse complement strand
TTCCTGATGCTGTTCACCTACTTCGCGGTGCCCGAGCATCAGCGCCAGAAGGTGTTGATCATCGGCATCCTCGGCGCGATCGTGCTGCGCGCGATCATGATCTTCGCCGGCGCCCTGCTGATCGCGAAATTCCACTGGATTCTCTACGTGTTCGGCATTTTCCTGGTGCTGACCGGCGTCAAGATGCTGATCGCCGCGGGCCAGTCGCCGGACCTGGAGAAGAATCCGGCGCTGAAATGGATGCGCAAGCATCTGCCGCTGACCAGGGACTACCACGGCAACGCCTTCACGGTGAAGATCGACGGCAAGCGCTGGTACACCCCGCTGTTCGTGGTGATCGTGCTGATCGGCATCACCGACGTGATCTTCGCGGTCGACTCGATCCCGGCGATCTTCGCGATCACCTCCGATCCGTTCATCGTGCTGACCTCGAACGTGTTCGCGGTGCTCGGCCTGCGTGCCATGTTCTTCCTGCTGGCCGGCATGGCCGACCGCTTCCATCTGCTGCCCTATGGCCTGGCGATCGTGCTGATGTTCATCGGCGCGAAGATGCTGCTGATCGACATCTACAAGATCCCGATCCTGCTGTCGCTCGGCGTGGTCGCGGTGGTGCTGACAGTCACCGTGATCCTCAGCCTGCTGCGGCCGCAGGCGCCGGACGCGGGCAAGGGCTGACCCGCATCCGTCCCCGGCCCGGCGGCCGCGCCGGCCGGGGACGCTGCGTTCCACTCGGGCCCCGGCCTTGATCGCCGGGCCCCACGGCTCCACTGAGGGGCGATGCACCTGCACACCCCCGAAGAACTGCCCGACACCCCGGCCCAGCGGGCCGCGGACCGTCGTCGGCTGCTGCGCGCACTGAATGCCAGCCTGGCCTTCGTCCTGCTGCTGGCGGCGGTGTTCGCCCTGCAGCACGGCGAGGACATCCGCGCCCTGACCGTGACCGCGCTGCGCCCCCAGGGCCTGTGGGGCGTGCTGACCGCACCGCTGCTGCACGGCTCGCTGGAACACATCGCCGCCAACGCGGCCTCGCTGCTGCTGCTCGGCACACTGGCTCTGGCGGTGTACCCGCGGGCGACCATCCGCGGCCTGCCGCTGATGTGGTTGGGCTCGGGCCTGGGCGCCTGGCTGCTGGGCGACCCCGGCAGTCATCATCTCGGCGCCAGCGGCGTCACCCACGGGCTGATGTTCCTGGTCTTCGTGCTCGGCCTGCTGCGCCGCGACCGGCCGTCGATCGCTGCGGCGATGATCGCTTTCTTCCTCTACGGCGGCATGCTGTTGACCGTGCTACCTCAGGAGCCCGGCGTGTCCTGGCAGTCGCACCTGGGCGGGGCGCTCGGCGGCGTGCTGGCGGCGATGGCGTTCCGGCGCAGCGACCCGCTGCCGCCGCGGCGCCGCTACAGTTGGGAGATCGAGGAAGAGGAAGCCGCCGCAGTAGCCGCCGAACACGAACTGGAGCCGCCCAAGCCTCGGGACGTGCCGGTGCTGTGGGTGCGCCCGGAGGAGCCTCGCGGGGTGGTACTCCACTTCCGCCCGCGACAGGAGCCGCCCGAGGACCCGGAAAGACCGTGACGGATTTCGCGCAACGGCCGATCCGAAGGCCGTTCCGACGAACGGTCATCCCGCCCGCAGGCTGTACGACAAACGTCATCGACGCCGGAGCCGCCGCTCGATCCATTTGAAATCAATGGGTTGTGGAATTCGGGACACCCATGATCGCCTGCAAGGACCCGCCCGGGACGCCGTCGGGCCACTTTGCAAAGCCTCGCGAAAGTCCGTTAACCTGAACCGGGTGCGTCCGATCCGGCATTGTCGCGTGTTCGCGATCATCGCCGGATGGGGGCTCTGTAAGGATTGCGACAGGCCCGGCCGGACCGGGTGCAAGCATGCGACGCCGCAGCCGCCGCCGGCAGCCACGGCACACGATGGACTACGGGAGTGAAGTCATCATGATCAAGAAAGCGATTCCCAGCAAAGTGATCCCGCTGGCGCTGCTGGCCCTGCTGTTCGCCGCCACCGCCGCGGCCCAGGAAGGCAACATCAATCAGTACGACCCCAACGCCGCCTCGCAGTTGCCTGAAGGCGCCGACCCGAGCGCAACCGACGGCCGCTACGACGGCAACGCCGCTTCGCAACTGCCCGAGGGCGTCGACCCGAACGCGGCTTCGCAGAACAACGAGCTGTCGGCCGAGATGCAGAACATGGTCGACGAGATCATGGGCCAGCAGCAGGGCCAGATGCTCAGCGGCGACGAAGGTACCGCCTGCGAGGCGATCCTCTGCCTGTCCACCGGCGGCCCGCCGAGCGAGTGCGCCGGCGCGCTGCGTCGCTACTTCAGCATCAACCTGAGCAAGCCGTGGAAGACGATCCAGGCCCGGATCAACTTCCTCAAGCTGTGCCCGGTCTCCGACGATACCCCGCAGATGGGCTCGCTGGTCGAAGCCATCGGCCACGGCGCCGGTCGTTGCGACGCCGCTTCGCTGAACCAGACCCTGCGTCGCTGGGTGGGCGAAGGCGAGTACGAGATCAGCAACCAGATGCCTTCCTACTGCGCGGCCTACTTCGATCACGAGTATACCGACGTCGAGAACACCCAGCCGCGCTACATCGAGCGCTATGTGGAACGCACCTGGACCGACTCGGAAGGCAACATCCAGTACGAATACGGCGGCGGTTACTGGGTCGACGGCAATTCCACCGAAGTCGCCAGGAACAACACCGGCAACGGTGCGATCCCGGCGTCGCAGGACCGGGCCGCGGTCGGCTTCTGATCGCCACCGCAGCGCGGGACCGGAAAGGCGGGGGAAACCCCGCCTTTTTCATGCGCGTCGCTGCCCCGATCCGCTCCACGGAAACGCGACCCCGCGCGCAGGCATGACCATCGGCGATTGACACATCGCGATCGCGCCCCTACGGTAGCGCCCCCCGCAAAGGGGCATTTCCGACAACACAGGGGTTTTCACGCAATGAAGCAGCTTCTTCTCCTTTCGGCCGGTCTGGCCGCCGCCATGTTCGCCGCTCCGGCCTTCGCCGGCGAAGGCGCCGGCGGGTTCTACCGGCTGGAAGC
>JBIJAD010000101.1:0-11280 GCA_044345955.1 Lysobacteraceae bacterium | reverse complement strand
TGTCCGCGTTCGACGACCCCGACGTGATCGCCGGCCAGGGCACGGTCGGCATGGAGATCGCATCGCTGGCGCCCGACGTGGTGCTGGTGCCGATCGGCGGCGGCGGCCTCGCCGCCGGCGTCGCACTGGCGCTGGCCGCGCAGGGCGTGCGCATCGTCGGCGCCCAGGTCGAACACGTCGACGCGATGCATCGCGCGCTCAAGGGCCTGCCGGAAGGCCAACCGCCGGTGGCGACGCTCGCCGACGGCGTGCGCGTGAAACAGCCCGGCCTGCTGACCCGGGAGATCCTCGCGCGCCTGCTCGACGACGTGGTGATCGTGCGCGAGGCCGAACTGCGCGAAACCCTGGTGCGGCTGGCGCTGGAAGAACATCTGATCGCCGAAGGCGCCGGCGCGCTGGCGCTGGCCGCCGGCCGCCGCGTCGCCGGCAAGCGCAAATGCGCGGTCGTCTCCGGCGGCAACATCGACGCCGCGGTGCTCGCCGGTCTGCTCGCGGACGTGCGTCCGCGCGCGCCGCGCAAACCGCGCCGCCGCGCGCACGACGAGGCCGCGACCGCCGCAAAGCCGGCCGCGCGCGTCCGCCCATTGTCGGTGGTGCCTCCGGCGGCGCCCGCCGCGGACACCGCTTTTCCCCCTTCCGAACCCGCCCTGGAGGCCTACGCCTGATGGACAGCGACGTTGCCCGCATGCCCGAGAGAGTCGCGATCTTCGACACCAGCCTGCGCGACGGCGAGCAATCGCCCGGCTGCAGCATGACCGCGCCGCAGAAACTCCGCTTCGCGCATGCGCTCGCCGAGCTCGGCGTCGACACGATCGAGGCGGGCTTTCCGGCCAGCTCCGACAGCGACCTGGAGGGTTGCGCGGCGATCGCGCGCGAAGTGCGCGGCGCCGCCGTCGCCACCCTCGCCCGCTGCCATGACGGCGACATCGAAGCCTGCGCGCGCGCGCTGGAACACGCCGAACGCCCGCGCATCCACGTCTTCATCAGCACCAGCCCGCTGCACCGCGAGCACAAGCTGGGCCTCAGCCGGGAAGAAGTGATCGAACGCGCGATCGCCGGGGTGACGCGGGCGCGGAACTACGTCGACGACGTCGAATTCTCGGCCGAAGACGCGCTGCGCACCGAACCGGAATTCCTCGCCGAGATCTGCTCGGCGGCGCTGGCCGCCGGCGCGCGCACCCTGAACATCCCCGACACCGTCGGCTACACCACGCCGGCCGAGATCCGCGCCCTGTTCGAATACCTGCGCGCCCACGTCCGGGATGCCGAGCGTGCGGTGTTCAGCGCGCACTGCCACGACGACCTCGGGCTCGCGGTCGCCAACAGTCTGGCCGCGATCGAAGGCGGCGCGCGCCAGGTCGAATGCACGATCAACGGCATCGGCGAGCGCGCCGGCAACTGCGCGCTGGAAGAGCTGGTGATGGCGCTGGAAACGCGCAAGGCCTATTTCAACGCGACCACCGCCATCGACACCCGCCGGCTGGTGCCGACCTCGCGCCTGCTCACCCGGATCACCGGCATGCAGGTGCAGCGCAACAAGGCGATCGTCGGCGCCAACGCCTTCGCCCACGAATCGGGGATCCACCAGCACGGCATGCTCAAGCACCGCGGCACCTACGAAATCCTGCGCCCGGAAGCGGTCGGCTGGGCGAAATCGCAGATGATCATGGGCCGGCACAGCGGCCGCGCCGCGCTGGCCGATCGCCTGCGCGAGCTGGGCTTCGCGCTGGACGAGCCGCAGTTGAACCAGGTGTTCGCGCGCTTCAAGGCCCTGACCGAAAAGAAGCGCGAAGTGTTCGACGCCGATCTGGAAGCGCTGGCCCTGGGCAACGACAGCCGCAGCGCCGGCGGCTGGCGCCTGAACCGGCTGCAGGTCAGCACCGGCGTCGGCGAGGGCATGCTGCCGACCGCCAGCGTCGAACTGATATCGCCCGAAGGCCGCCGTATCGCCGAAGCCGCGACCGGCGACGGTCCGGTGCACGCGCTGTTCGCGGCGCTGGCCCGCGCCACCGCGACCCCGCTGCAGATCGAAAGCTATCAGGTCTCCAGCGTGACCACCGGCGAGGACGCGCAGGGACAGGCCCACCTGACCGCGCGCGCGTCCGATGCCGACGGCGGCGACGAGATCACCGGCAGCGGCACCAGTACCGACATTCTCGAAGCCAGCGCACTGGCCTGGCTGGACATCGCCAACCGCCTGCTGCGCCGGCGCGCACCGGCCGCTGCCGAAGACGCCGCCGCGCAACCCGCGCCCGCCGCCCTTTCCGCCATCGCCTGACGCCCATGACCGACGTTCCGAGCATTCCCGAAAACCCGACACGCCCCCGAACCCTGTTCGACAAACTGTGGGACGCGCATGTCGTCGTCCCCGAATCCGCCGACGCGCCCGCGGTGCTGTACATCGATCTGCACCTGATCCACGAAGTCACCTCGCCGCAGGCCTTCGCCGAACTCGACGCGCGCGGCCTGCGCGTGCGTCGCCCGGACCGCACCAAGGGCACGCTCGATCACTCCACGCCGACCACCCCGCCCGACGCCGACGGCCGCCTGGCCTACGTCACCGCGCAGGCCGAGCAGCAGGTGTCCACCCTGCGCGGGAACTGCGCCCGCCACGGCATCGAACTGTTCGATTTCGGCAGCGACCACCGCGGCATCGTCCACGTCATCGGCCCCGAACTCGGGCTGACCCTGCCGGGCAGCACCATCGTTTGCGGCGACAGCCACACCGCCACCCACGGCGCGTTCGGCGCATTGGCCTTCGGCATCGGCACCAGCGAGGTCGGCCACGTGCTGGCGACCCAGTGCCTGCTGCAGCGCAAACCGAAGACGCTGGCGATCGAAGTCGAAGGCGAACTGGGCCCCGGCGTCGGCGCCAAGGACCTGATCCTGCACGTGATCGGCACGATCGGCGTCGCCGGCGGCACCGGCCACGTCATCGAATACCGCGGCAGCGCGATCCGCGCGCTGTCGATGGAAGAACGCATGACCGTCTGCAACATGTCGATCGAGGCCGGCGCGCGCGCGGGTCTGATCGCGCCGGACGAGACCACGTTCGCCTGGCTGGCGAACACCCCGCGCGCGCCGCAGGGCGCGGACCGGGACGCCGCGATGGCGCGCTGGCGCGATCTGCGCAGCGACGACGACGCGCCGTTCGACCGCACGGTGCGCATCGACGCGCGCGACATCCGCCCGACCGTCACCTGGGGCACCCATCCGGGCCAGGTCGCGGCGATCGACGCGCGCGTCCCCGTCGCCGAAGACGAGGACGCTCGCCGCGCGCTCGACTACATGCGCTTCGAGGGCGGCAAGCCGCTGCTCGGTCAGGCGGTGGACGTGGTGTTCGTCGGCAGTTGCACCAACGGCCGCCTCGGCGACATGCGCCAGGTCGCCGAAGTGCTGCGCGGGCGCCATGTGCATCCGCGGGTGCGGATGCTGGTGGTGCCGGGCTCGGTGCAGGTGCAGCGCCAGGCCGAGGCCGAAGGCATCGACCGCATCGTCCGCGCCGCCGGTGCGGAATGGCGCGAGCCCGGCTGCTCGATGTGCATCGCGATGAACGGCGATATCGTCGCGCCGGGACAACTCGCGGTGTCCACCAGCAACCGCAATTTCGAGGGCCGCCAGGGCCGCGATGCGCGCACCGTGCTGGCCTCCCCGTTCACCGCGGCCGCCTGCGCGGTCGCCGGCCGCGTGGTCGATCCGCGCGGCCTGCTCCAGGAGAGCGCGGCATGAGCGCCGAACCCTTGCTGCGCGTGCGTTCGCGCACCGTCTGTCTGCCCGAGGCCAACATCGACACCGACCGGATCATCCCGGCACGGTTCCTCACCACCACCACCCGGGAGGGCCTCGGCCGTCACGCCTTCAACGACTGGCGCTGGCGCGAGGACGGTTCGCCCGATCCCGACTTCCCGCTCAACCGCCCCGAGGCGCAGGGGGCGCGGATCCTCGTCGCAGGGCGCAACTTCGGCTGCGGATCCTCGCGCGAACACGCGCCTTGGGCGCTGCGCGACGCCGGTCTGCGCGCGGTCGTCAGCGCCGAGATCGCCGACATCTTCCGCAGCAACGCGCTCAAGAACGGCCTGCTGCCGATCGTGCTCGACGCGAGTGTCGTCGACGCACTGCTGGCGCAGCCGGGGCTGGAACTCGACATCGACGTCGCCGCGGCCACGGTCGCGCTGCCCGACGGCCGCCGTTTCGATTTCCCGATCGACGGCTTCGCCCGCACCTGTCTGGTCGAGGGTGTCGATCAGCTCGGCTATCTGCTCAAACAGATTCCCCACATCCAACGTTACGAGACCCTTCCCATGGAGAGCCGCTCCCATGCGAGCTGACATCGTCGTCCTGCCCGGCGACGGCATCGGCCCCGAAGTGACCGCCGCCGCGGTCGCGGTGCTCGAAGCCGTCGGCCGCCGCTACGGCCACAGCTTCCGTTTCGACCACCGCCGCATCGGCGGCGCCGCGATCGACGCCGAAGGCACGCCGCTGTCCGACACCACGCTCGACGGCTGCCGCAGGGCCGACGCGATCCTGCTCGGCGCGGTCGGCGGCCCGAAATGGGGCGCCGGCGCGGTACGTCCGGAACAGGGCCTGCTGCGCCTGCGCAAGGAACTCGGCCTCTACGCCAACCTGCGCCCGGTGCGCACCCATCCGGTGGCGCTGACCGCCTCGCCGATCAAGTCGCATCTGCTCACCGGCGTGGATCTGATCGTGGTCCGCGAGCTCACCGGCGGCGTGTATTTCGGCGCACGGACCCGCAGCGAGACCGACGCCAGCGACCTGTGCGAATACACGGTCGCCGAGATCGAACGCGTGATGCGCAGCGCCTGCCGCCTCGCCCGCGGCCGCCGCGGCCATGTCGTGTCGGTCGACAAGGCCAACGTGCTGGAAACTTCGCGGCTGTGGCGCGAGGTCGCGACCCGCGTCGTCGCCGAGGAATTCCCCGACGTGCGCCTGGAGCATCAGCTCGTCGACAGCATGGCGATGCATCTGATCGCGCGACCGCGCGACTACGACGTGATCGTCACCGAGAACATGTTCGGCGACATCCTCACCGACGAAGCCTCGATGCTGGCCGGCTCGATGGGCCTGCTGCCCTCGGCCTCGCTCGGCGACGGCCGGCTGGGCCTGTACGAACCGATCCACGGCTCGGCCCCCGACATCGCCGGCCGCGGCATCGCCAACCCCTGCGGCGCGATCCTCAGCGCGGCGATGCTGCTGCGCCATTCCCTGGGCCTGGACGCCGAGGCACGCTGCGTCGAAAAAGCAGTGGCCGAAGCGATCGACCGCGGCGCCCTCACCGCCGACCTCGCCCCGGCCGGTACCGCGATCGGCACCGATGCGATGACCACGGCGGTGATCGCGCAGCTCGAAACCGAATGCGAGGCGGTGACGATGCGGGATTGACGCCTCCGCCTCGTGGGAGCGACGCCAGTCGCGACGATCTGCAGAAAGCCCTTCCGCAGGCAGTCGCGACTGGCGTCGCTCCCACAGTCGAGGGTTGTCCTCCGGGCGACATCGGCATGACCCGCCCGCATGCGCTCGCTACGCCCGCAAAAAAAACCATTTGACGACCCGCCCCGCCATCGTTTACACCTGAGCCATGCTCATCGTGTTCGCTGCCATCGCCCCCGGCGCCTCCCGCACCCCGCGTGCGCCCGCCTGCGCGTCGATCGCGATCACCACCACCTGCACCACCACCGGTACTACCGGCGGTGCGGGCTGCGGCAGCGAAACGGACTGATCCCTTCGACCTCCGCTCCGCACCCGAACCGGGTCCGCGGGGCAGGCGCTTCCGGACACGACGACGATGCGGGGCTCCCACCAGGAGCCTTGCCCATGGAGTTTTCCGCACTACCCGCCTCCGCCGCCACGACCGCGCGCCATCGTGCGCACAAGTTCGGCGGCAGCAGCGTCGCCGACGCCGACCGCTACCGCCACGTCGCCGCCTTGCTGCAGGGCGCGCCCGAACCGCGTGCGGTCGTGGTCTCGGCGATGCAGGGCGTCACCGACGCACTGACCACACTGGTCGCCGACGCCGCCGCAGGACGCGACTGGCAGGACGCCTGGTCGCGGCTGCGCGATCAACATCTCGCCACCGCCTACCGCCTCGACGGCATCGATCGGCATGCGCTGGTGTCCTGGCTCGACCATGAATTCGCCGCGCTCTCCACCCTGCTCGGCCGCATTGCCGACGACAGCGCCGGCGATGCCGGCAAGCTCGCCGCGCACGATCACGCCGCGGTGCAGGGTCTGGGCGAGGTCTGGTCCTCGGCGCTGCTGCAGGCCGCACTCGGCGGCGAGGCCGCGGGCTGGGCCCGGCTCGATGCGCGCGAGGTGCTGGTGGTGCATCCCGGCGAACTCGGGGTGGCGGTGGACTGGCCGCGCACCCGCGAACGCTTCGCGGCATGGCGCGCGCGTCATCCGCAGGCCGACGTGGTCGTCACCGGCTTCGTCGCCCGCGACGCCGACGGCCGCCCGGCCACCCTCGGCCGCAACGGCAGCGATTACTCCGGCGCGATCTTCGCGGTGCTGTTCGAGGCCGTCGATCTGACCATCTGGACCGATGTCGACGGCGTGCTCAGCGCCGATCCGCGGCTGGTGCCCGACGCGGTCTGCCTGCCGGCGATGTCCTACGCCGAGGCCTGCGAACTGGCCTATTTCGGCGCGAAAGTGCTGCATCCGCAGACGATGGCGCCGGCGATGCAGGCGAAGCTGCCGATCCTGATCCGCAATTCGCGCAATCCGGACGCGCCGGGCACCCGAATCGCAGAGAGCGCGCCCGCCGAGAGCACGCCCGCCGACGAGGCGCAGGCGCCCGGCGTCTCGCCGGTGAAGGGCCTGAGCCTGGTCCGCGACATGGCCGTGCTCGAACTCAGCGGCGCGGGCCTGATCGGCGTGCCCGGCACCGCCGAACGCATGTTCGCCGCGCTGCACGCCGCCGGCGTGTCGGTGACGATGATCTCGCAGGGCTCCAGCGAACATTCGATCTGCTGCATCCTGCCCGCGGCCCAGGCCGCACACGGCCGCGAGGCGGTACGCGCGGCCTTCGCCGAGGCGATCGCCGACGGCCAGGTCGAAGGCGTCGACGTGACCCCGGACATCGCCGTGCTCGCCGCGGTCGGCGACGGCATGGTCGGCCAGCCGGGCGTGTCCGCGCGCCTGTTCGCCGGGCTCGCGCGCGCCCGCGTGAACATCCGCGCGATCGCGCAGGGCGCCAGCGAACGCAACATCTCGGTCGCCATCGCCGACGCCGACGCGGTGCGCGGTCTGCGCGCCGCGCACAGCGCCTTCTGGCTGTCGCCGGCGACCCTGTCGGTGGGCCTGATCGGCCCCGGCAACGTCGGTCGCGCCCTGCTCGCCCAGCTCGCCGAGGCGCTGCCGCGGTTCGTCGGCGACCCGCGCATGGACCATCGTCTCGACCTGCGTCTGCGCGCGATCGCCGGCAGCCGCGCGATGCATCTGGCCGAAAGCGCGCTGGATCCCGCGACCGCCGCCGAGACCCTGCGCGACGACGCCGAAGCCTTGGACCTCGACCGCTTCGCCGCGCACGTGCGCGCCGAGCATCTGCCGCATGCGCTGATCGTCGACTGCAGCGGCAGCGATGCGGTCGCGGCGCGTTATCCCGAATGGCTGGCGATGGGAATCCACGTCGTCACCCCGAGCAAGCACGCCGGCAGCGGCGACGCCGCGCGCTACCGCGCGATCCGCGAAGCCGAGAAACACGGCGGCCTGTTCCGCTACGAGGCCACGGTCGGCGCCGGCCTGCCGGTGATCCAGACCCTGCGCTCGCTGCTGGACACCGGCGATGCGCTGACCGGCATCGAGGGCGTGCTGTCGGGCACGCTGGCCTGGCTGTTCAACCGCTACGACGGCAGCGTGCCGTTCTCGACGCTGGTCGCCGAGGCGAAGGCGCTGGGCTACACCGAGCCCGATCCGCGCGACGATCTCGGCGGCGTCGATGTCGCGCGCAAGCTGGTGATCCTCGCCCGCGAAGCCGGCGCCGCGCTGTCGCTGACCGATGTCGAGATCGAAAGTCTGGTGCCCGAGGCGCTGCGCGACATCCCGCGCGACGAGTTCCTGGCCCGGCTGTCCGAACTCGACGCGCCGATGCAGGCACGCCTCGACGCGGCGCGCGCGCAGGGTCGCAGCCTGCGTTATCTCGCACAGCTCGACAGCGAGGGCCGCGCGCGCGTGGGCCTGGCGATGCCCGAGCCCGGCCACGCCAGCCTGCACAGCCGGCTCACCGACAATCTGATCCAGTTCCGCACCCGCCGCTACGCCCACAATCCGCTGGTGGTGCAGGGCCCGGGCGCCGGCGCGGACGTGACCGCGGCCGGCGTGTTCGGCGATATTCTCGCGATCGCGGGCACGCTGGGCGCCCGCCCGTTCGGAGCCAGCGCATGAGTCCTTCTTCGGCGGATGCCGATCGAAAGCATGCCGACCCACAGCATGCCGCCCCACAGCGGCAGACCGCCCGTGCCTTCGCACCCGCGAGCGTCGGCAACATCGGCGTCGGTTTCGATCTGCTCGGTCACGCCATCGACGGCCCGCGCGATGTCGCGATCGTGCGCAGAATCGACGCGCCCGAGGTGCGGATCGTCGCGATCCGCGGCGACGTGGCCGGCGCCGATGCGCTGCCGCTCGACGCGGAACGCAACACCGCCGGCCGTGCGTTGATCGCACTGCGCGAGGCGCTGGCGCTGCCGTTCGGGTTCGAAGTGGAACTGGAGAAAGGCATCCCGCTCGGCTCCGGGCTCGGCGGTTCGGCAGCCTCGTGCGTGGCCGCGCTGGTCGCCGCGAATGCGCTGCTCGGCTTCGATGGCAACCGCACGCCGCTCTCGCGCGACGCGCTGTATCCGTTCGCACTGCAGGGCGAAGCCGTCGCCAGCGGCAGTCAACACGGCGACAACGTCGCGCCGATGCTGCTCGGCGGCGCGGTGCTCGCGACCCATGACCGGATGATTCCGCTGCCGGTGCCGGACTGGCTGCACTGCGTCGTGGTGCATCCAGATCAGGTGCTGGAAACCCGCCGCGCGCGCGCCGCGCTGGCCGAGCCTTACCCGCTCGCGCAGTTCGTCGAGCAGAGCACGCATCTGGCGCTGTTCCTCACCGGCCTGCAGCGCGGCGATGCCGGGTTGATCCGGGACGGTCTGCGCGATGTGCTGGTCGAGCCGCGGCGCGCGCCGTTGATCCCGGGCTTCGCCGCCGTCAAACAGGCCGCGCTCGATCGCGACGCGCTCGGCGCCAGCATCTCCGGCGCCGGGCCCAGCGTGTTCGCCTGGTTCGCGTCGAAGACGCAGGCCGAAGCGGCGGCCCCGGCGATGCGTGCGGCTTTCGTCGCCGCGGGCTACGACGCGCGCGCCTACGTCTCGCCGGTCGCGGCGCCGCGCGCCGAGGTGCTGTGATGCGATTCGTCAGCACCCGCGGCGGCACGCCGCCGACGGACATCGACGCCGCGCTGATCGCCGGCCTCGCGCCCGACGGCGGCCTGTACGTCCCCGAAAGCATCCCGACCTTGCCGGCATCGCTCGTGCGCATGCCTGCGCCTGCGCTCGCCGAGACCGCAGGCGAAGCGCTGGCCCCGTTTTTCGTCGATTCCACGCTGTGCGACGCGTTGCCGACGCTGTGCGCCCGCGCCTACAGCTTCGACGCGCCGCTGCGCATGCTGCGCGGTCGCGGCGATCATCTGCTCGAACTGTTCCACGGCCCGACGGCCGCATTCAAGGACTATGCCGCGCGCTTTCTGGCCGAATGCCTCGCCGCACTGCGCGCGCCCGACGCACCGACGACGACGATCCTGGTCGCGACCTCGGGCGACACCGGCGCCGCGGTCGCCGGCGCGTTCCATCGCCGTCCGGGTTTCGAGGTCGTGATCCTGTATCCCGACGGCCGGGTCTCGCCGCGCCAGGCGCACGGGCTGGAATGCTGGGGCGACAACGTGCGCACCTTCCGCGTCGCCGGCACCTTCGACGACTGCCAGCGCATGGCGAAAACCGCGCTGTCCGACCGCGATCTGCGCGAACGCATGGCCCTGACCTCCGCCAACAGCATCAGCCTCGGCCGCCTGCTGCCGCAGCTCGCCTACTACGCGCATACCGCACGCAATTTCTTCGCCGCGCACACGCATCCGCTCAACCTGATCGTGCCCACCGGCAATCTCGGCAACGCCGCCGCGGCGGTGCTCGCGAAGCGGATGGGTTTCCCGATCGGCGAGATCGTGCTCGCCACCAACGCCAACGACGTGCTGCCGCGCTTCTTCGCCGGCAACGATTACGCACCCGCGGCGACGAAGGCGACGCTCGCCAATGCGATGGACATCGGCGCCCCGAGCAACTTCGAACGCCTCCGTCACTGGTTCGCCGACGACACCGCCCTGCGCGACGCACTGCGCGCCCGCGCCGTGGTCGATGCGACCATCCGCGCCACGATCGCATCGGCACCGAAACGCCACGGCATCGTCCCCTGCCCGCACACCGCTTGCGGCCTCAAGCTGCTCGAAGACCTGCGCGCCGCCGGCGACACCCGCCATTGGGCGGTCGTCGCCACCGCGCACCCGGCCAAGTTCGACAGCATCGTCGAACCGCTGGTGGGGCATGCGGTCGAGGTGCCGCCGGCGCTGGCGGAGTGCCTGGCGCGGCCGGCGCATGGCGAGGCGCTCGCTGCCGACGATGCGGCGTTGCGGGAAAAGCTGTTGTCGCCTTGACGCGCGTGTGCTGACGAAAGGCGGGCCGCGATCATTTCACGACGGCGACCAGAAAACCTTGTCATCCCGAGCCGCAGGCGAAGGACCTGCTTTTCAAAGCTTTCAAGCTCGTCTCACGATGAGCTGCCGACCTCACGACTCGCACTGTCCGCGCGCAACCCGGGCCTGTTGCGGGTTTCGGGGTAAGCCCGGAATCTTTTCCGCGCTGGCGCGCGGGTTACTTTCTTTAGCGTAAAGAAAGTAACCAAAGAAAGCATTTCAAGTCCAATTCAAATCTGCCATCTGCAGCGTGGCCGGGATTTTTCGACAAGACATCCCTGTCTTGTCGAAAAACGCCGCGCATCCCTGCGCGTCCCCCTCCGGGTCTCCGGTTCCGGACAGTTTCTTCGCGACGGAGACGACACCGTCCCATCCGCTGTTCGCAAGGGCGATGGAATACTCGCCCGACAGCCCGCCCGGTCTGCTTTCGCAGAAGTGGCTTCAATCTCGGCGACTGCTCAACATCGGCAGAGCGCCATCACAACAAGAAAAATGAAACATCCTGTTGCCGAAAGTTACGCAAAGGATTGATTTTCATCGCT
>JBIJAD010000100.1:0-11285 GCA_044345955.1 Lysobacteraceae bacterium | reverse complement strand
CGCCCGGCGCTGCGCGCCGGGTCCGCTGGCTTCGCGGGGTTTTTCGACAAGACATCCGTGTCTTGTCGAAAAACGCGCGGCGTCCTGCCGCGCGCCCTTCGGGCCTGGTCCGCGAAGCCCGCCGCGACCAAGGGCCCCGGAGAAGCAAGAGCCGGCGCCTGAAGGGCTTCTGATCGAAATCGACTGACTTTTTTGCTCATTGCAGAAGAAACTCACTGGCTGGAGCCCGTGGGGGTGCGCTGAGCGCGGGGTGTTATAGAATCGGGCCGATCCCTTCGCAGGAGACGGCGCGATGATGCTCTCGCTCGGTTGGTGCGCGTTGGCGCTGCTGCTGCTGGCGCTTGGCGGCGATTCGGTGCTCAAGGGCGCGTCCGGGCTGGCGCGGCGCTTCGGCATGTCGCCGTTCGTGGCCGGTCTGCTGCTGGTCGCGTTCGGCACGTCGATTCCGGAACTCGCGGTCAACGCCCGCGCGTTCGTCGTCGGCAGCCAGAATCTCGCGCTCGGCAACGCGGTCGGCAGCAACATCGTCAATTTCGGGCTCACCCTGGGTCTCGCCGCGCTGTTCGCGCCGCTGCTGGTGCGCTGGCGCGCGCTGGCGCCGCTGCTGGTGTGTCTGGTGGTCGCGACCATCGCCCTGATCGTGCTCGGTTTCGACGGTGTGCTCAGCCGGCTGGAAGGCGCACTGTTCGTGCTCGCCTTCGTCGCGGTGGTGACGGTCGCAGTGATCTTCAGCCGGCGCGAGGTGCCGGAGCTGCAGGAGGAGCTGGCCGGCTTCCTGAAGACCGGCGACGGCCTCGGCCTGAATCTGCTGCGGTTCGCGATCGGTGCGGCGCTCCTGTACTTCGGGGCGCTTTGGCTGGTCAAGCATGTGCCGGTGGTCGGCACCGCATGGGGTCTGAGTCCGCTGTTGACCGGCCTGATCGTGGTCGCGATCGCGACCGCGCTGCCGGAAGCGGTCGCCGCAGTGCAGGCGGCGCGCCGCGGCCAGGGCGATCTGGTGGTCGGCCACGTGATCGGCTCCAGCGTGTTCAATCTGCTGATCGTGGTCGGCGGTATGGCCGCGCTGCGCGACCTGCCGATTCCGGCCTCCTTCGTACGCTTCGAACTGCCGGCGGCGCTGGCGGCGTCGTTGCTGCTGTATCCGATGCTGCGCCGCGATCTGCAGATCAGTCGCGCCGAGGGCGGCCTGTTGCTGGCGGCATTCGTCGCCTGGGCGACCTTCGAAATCCTGCTGTCGCGCTGAGCCGCGGCTTCCCGATTCGTTCAAGAGAAAGGCAATGGCTGCGAAAGAGAACAAGGAAACCATCATCATCCGCGTGCTGCCCGGGCGTGCGGCCCGTGCGCTGCAGGAGTTCTTCCGGCTGGAAGCGGCCGGCGGCATCCTGCTGATCCTCGCCGCGGTCGTGGCGATGATCATGGCCAATTCGCCCGGCGCTTCGCTGTACGAGGCATTCCGCGCCATCCCGATGCAGATCCGCTTCGCCGAACTGAATATCGACAAGCCGCTGCTGCTGTGGATCAACGACGGTCTGATGGCGATCTTCTTCCTGCTGGTCGCGTTGGAGATCAAGCGCGAAGTGCTGAGCGGGCAGTTGTCCAGTCGCGCCCAATTGATCCAGCCGCTGGTCTGCGCGATCGCCGGCGTCGCCGTTCCGGGCCTGATCTATTTCGCGGTCAACCGTGGCGATGCCGAGGCGATGCGCGGCTGGGCCATTCCCGCCGCCACCGACATCGCCTTCGCGCTGGGTGTGCTCTCCCTGCTAGGGTCGCGCGCGCCGATCGCGATGAAGCTGCTGCTGTCGACCATCGCGGTACTCGACGACCTGATGGCGATCATCATCATCGCGGTGTTCTACACCAGCGAACTGGCCACCGGGGCCCTGATCGGCGCCTTCGCGATACTCGCGCTGATGTTCGCGCTCAACCGGATGAAGGTGCGCGCGCTCACGCCGTATCTGCTGCTGGGGGCGGTGATGTGGGTGCTGGTGCTCAAGTCCGGCGTGCATGCGACCCTCGCCGGCGTCGCCACCGGGTTGATGATTCCGCACGTCGATCCGGACAACGCGATCAGCGACGAGGTCGAATATTCGCCGCTGGAATGGCTGGAGCACGCGCTGCATCCCTGGGTCGCGTTCGGCATCCTGCCGCTGTTCGCATTCGCCAATGCCGGCCTCGCGCTCGGCGGCATGTCGCTGTCCTCCGCACTGGAGCCGGTGCCGCTGGGCATCATCCTCGGACTGACCCTGGGCAAGCCGATCGGCATCGTCGGCGCGGCGGTGCTGGCGCACGTCACCGGCCTCGCCCGATTCGATGCGAGCATGAACTTCCGCGCCGTGCTGGGCTTGGGCATGCTCTGCGGCATCGGGTTCACGATGAGCTTGTTCATCGCCTCGCTGGCGTTCAAGCATCAGCCGCATCTGGCAGATGCCAGCGTGCTCGGGGTGCTGGTCGCCTCGGTCATCTCGGCCGTGGCCGGCTACACTTGGCTGCGGCTGACGCTCAAACCGCCGGCCCCGAATCCTGCGTCCTGATCGCGCATCGCCCGTCGCCGCATCGTCATGACGCCAGTGTTCCGTGCCTTCCGCCCGCGTGTCGTCGCGGCATTCGCCGCCATCGCGGCGATGTCGTCCGCCCTGCCTGCTCTGGCGGCGACCGGGGCCGCCGGCCCCGATCTCACCGCGCACTGGGCCGGTTACGCCGCGATCGCGATCTTCGTCGTCGCCTACCTGCTGGTGGTGGTCGAGGAATTCACCCATCTGCGCAAATCGCAGCCGGTGATGTTCGCCGCTGCCGCGATCTGGGCGCTGCTCGCGATCGTCTCGGTCCGGCTCGGCCATGCCGATGCCGCGCACGAGGCGATCCGCGGCTATCTGCTCGAATACGCAGAACTGCTGCTCTTCCTGCTGGTGGCGATGACCTACGTCAACGCGATGAGCGAGCGCAATCTGTTCGAGGCGCTGCGGGTCTGGCTCCTGCAGCGCGGGTTGGACTATCGCGGCCTGTTCTGGGTCACCGGCGCGATCGCGTTCACGCTCTCGCCGGTGCTCGACAACCTCACCACCGCGCTGGTGATGTGCGCGGTGGTGCTGGCGGTAGGTCGCGAGAATCCCCGTTTCGTGTCGATGTCCTGCATCAACATCGTGGTCGCGGCCAATGCCGGCGGCGCGTTCAGCCCGTTCGGCGACATCACCACGCTGATGGTCTGGCAGAGCGGCAAGGTCGAGTTCTGGACGTTCTTCGCGCTGTTCCTGCCGGCGCTGGTCAACTGGCTGGTGCCGGCGGCGTGCATGCATTTCGGCGTGCCGCACGGCGCGCCGGCGCCGGCGGTGGAAAGAGTACGGATCAAGCGCGGCGGGCGGGTCATCGTCGCGTTGTTCGGGTTGACCATCGTGTTGGCGGTGTGCTTCCACAATTTCCTGCATCTGCCGCCGTTCCTGGGCATGGTCGCGGGCCTCGCCCTGCTCAAGCTCTACGGCTGGCAATTGACGCGTACCGCGCGGCGTCCGGAATCTTCCGATTTCGAGCGCCAGGGCGCGCCCGGCGATGTCGACGCCTTCGACAGCTACGAGCAGGTCGCGCGCGCCGAATGGGACACGCTGCTGTTCTTCTTCGGCGTGATCCTCTGCGTCGGCGCGCTCGGTTACTGCGGTTATCTCGCGCTGGGGTCGGCGTCGTTCTACGGCGGGCTCGGTCCAACCACAGCCAACGTCCTGATCGGGCTGCTGTCCGCGGTGGTCGATAACATCCCGGTGATGGTCGCGGTGCTGCAGATGGATCCGGACATGAGCACCGGGCAGTGGCTGCTGGTGACGCTCACCGCCGGCGTCGGCGGCAGTCTGCTGTCGATCGGCTCCGCCGCCGGCGTGGCGCTGATGGGGCAGGCGCGCGGCCAGTACACCTTCTTCAGCCACCTGCGCTGGACCTGGGCGGTCGCGCTGGGTTACGCCGCCGGCGTCGGCGTGCATCTGCTGGTCAACGGCCGGTATTTCTGATGCGCGACACGATGCGAGTCGCCGTTGTCCGAGGGGATTCGCTCCTGGCGTTTCGGATTCCGCACCTCATCGCGGGTGCAGGATGAAGACCGCGCTCGTCTTCGGCGCCAGCGGGCAGATCGGACGGCCCTTGCTCGATCGTCTGCGCGATCACGGCTGGCGTGTGTATGCGGTGTCGCGGACACCGCAGGCGGAGCAGCCGGGGCTGGTGTGGCTGCAGGGCGATCTGACCCGGGTCGATGACCTGCCGCCGCATCCGGAGGCGATCTTCAGTTGCGGCCCGCTGGACCTGTTCGCGCACTGGTACGCGCGCGAAGGCGCGCGCGCGCCGCGGGTGATCGCCTTCGGTTCCACCAGCATCGAGGTCAAGCGCGGTTCCGCCGACGCCGACGAACGTGCGCTGGCGGCGCGGCTGCGCGAAGGCGAGCAGCGCCTGTTCGAGACCGCTGGCGCATGCGGCGCCGCGGTCACCGTGCTGCGCCCGACCCTGATCTACGGCAGCGGCCGCGACCGCAGCCTGAGCCGGATCGCGGCGTTCGCGCGCCGCTGGCGCCGGGTGGTACTGCCGCGCGGCGCCCACGGTCTGCGCCAGCCGGTGCACGCGCACGATCTGGCCGAGGCCGCGTTCCGTTGTCTCGATGCCGAAGCCGCCTTCGGCCGCGCCTATGCCCTGCCCGGCGGCGAGACGCTGCCGTATCGCGAGATGGTCGCACGCGTGCTCGCCGTGCTCGATCCGCCGGCTCGGCTGCACGAAGCTCCCGCGCCGGTGTTCAACGTGCTGCTCGCGGCCGCGCACGCGGCCGGCATGGCGCTGGATTTCAACGAGGCCGCGGTCAAGCGCATGCGCAGCGATCTCGTGTTCGACCCCTGCGACGCGCAGCGCGATTTCGGTTACGCGCCGCGCGGCTTCCAGCCGACGGCGGCGATGTTTCCGCCGGGGCGTTGAACCGGGGCGGCGGTGGCGCGGTCAATTGCCGCAGTCGAAAAAGACATTGGTACGCAGGGTCGGCGGCGGGCCGCCGCTCTGCAGCGTGCCGCAGTACATGCCGGGGACCATCCCGAGCGGCCGCGCGTTGGCGACGAGGCCTTCGCTGGGCAGATCCACGGTCAGGCAGTCGCCGGGCGCCAGCATCCCGGTGGCGCCGGCGCCGGGGGCGCCGACCACGTCCAAGATGATCGGCACGTCGTTGGCGTTGCAGATCCGGCGCGCACGCAGCCGGCTGGAGTATCGCGGCGCGCCGGGGAGCGTCGCCGGCGCATTGACCGGCGTGTCTCCCGCGCACATGCCGGCGTGGACCAGCGTTTCGGAGGTCTCGCCCTCGATGCGTCGCGCTTCGAGTGTGGTCGGCACCAGCAGACGTCGGCCGATGATGTCGCGGCCCATCGCATCGAGCGTCGGAAACACCACATCCCGCGGCGTCGCCGTGAATGTCGCGCTCACGCTCGATTCGTTCGGCGCGAAGCTGCGTTCGCCGTCGAAGCCGCGCAGCTCGGCCGTCGGCAGCGCTGCCGACGTGGTGACGATGTTCACCGTCGGCGCCAATGCCGCACAGTCCAGCCCCGAATGCGACAAGCAGCCGGCGCCGCCGCCGATCACGTCGTAGCCGACACTCAGGCTGTCGCCGGGACAGTACAGCGCCGGCTGCAGCCGCGCATAGGGCGTGGCGTGCGGGATCACGCAGCCATTGGTCAGCAGGACGCCGCCGGCGAGCGCGGCAAGGGTGCCGCGCGCGAGCGGGCGGAGGATGCGGGAAGGCGAGATCATCTTGGCGGGTCTCCGGGCGGTTGTCCGTGCGCGCAGCGGTCGGCAGGACTCGCGGCAGGCATTACAGTCGGAAATCGTCGGGCGAGGTCTGCACGTTGCGATCGAACGTCTGCACCGCCAGGAACAGGCGGCTGCCGTCGCTGCGCTGGATGTCCAGTCCGACGAGCTGGCCGTCGCTGCCGAACCAGGCGATCGCGCTGAGCACGCCGGCGGCATGACCCTTGGGGTCGAGGCGCGCGCCGCGCAGCGGACTGTTCTTGACCGCGGGCAGATCGACGGCGGTACCGAAGCGCGACAGCTCGCCCGCGGTGGCCAGCAGCGCCAGCGCCAGCGGATGACTCACGTCGTCCGCCTGTTCCTTGCCGGACAGACCGGTGGCGAGGTCGTACCAGCGCACGATGCCGGCCTCGGTGGCGATGCGGAGCTGCTGTTTCGTGCCGGGACGGAGGACCACGCGATAGCGATCGGGCCGCTCGAACAGCAGTTCGACCGGATAGCGCTCGGGCGCGCCGATCCCACCCTTGGCGTCGGGCGCGGGGTACGCGTCGACGAGCGCGTCGATGCGGCCGCTGAGGGTGGTCTTGTCCAGCCACTCCAGTTGTGCGGAAGCGGAGGTCTGCGCGAAGGCGGGCCACGTCGCGCCGAGCGAGAGCGCGGCGAGCAGCAGCGTGCGGAAGAGAATGCGGCAGGCGGAAGTGTTCATGGCGAATGTCCGGAATGCGGTAGGCGAGAGGAATGAGCGGAAGCGCGTCAATCGACGCAGGTGTAGGCCACCCGCAGATCGAGCGCGCCCGGAATCTGCGAGGTATGGGTGGACAGACACTGCGCGTCGGGCGAAATCGGCCCGGAGACGTTGACCATGCCGCCTTCCGAACCCGGCGGCAGCGCGACGCATTCATTGGGCGCGAGGGAGGCCGAGACATTGCCCACGCCCGGCGGGCCGGCGATATCGACCATCACCCGCACCATGCTCGCATTGCAGACGCGCTGCGCGCGGGCGCGCGCGGACACGAACGGCGCCGCGGGAATCATCGTCGGTGCATGCGACGGTATTCGACCGTTGCAGACGCCGCCGCTCTTGATGGTCAGCGTGGCTTCGCCGTCGATGCGGTTGAGCGTATGGCTTTCCGGCAGGAATTGGCGTCCCACGATCCTGCCCTCGCCCATGCCGTTGACGGAGGGAAACATCGGCTTGTCCGGGCTGACGCTGTAGTTGAGCGTCACGCTCGATTCGGTCGGCACGAAGCTCGCGTTGCCGGTGAACGAGGTGAAGTTGCGCGAGGGCAGTGCTGCAGAGGTCGTGGTCAGCGCGACGGTCGGTGTGCGCGATTCGCAGGTGATGCCCGAGTGCGACGTGCAGGTGCCGAGGGTGAAGTCGGTGTCGATGGCGTCGCCGGGGCAGTAGAGGTTTGGGAGCGCCTTCGAATAACGGAGGTCCGCGTGCGGAAGAGCGCAGCCGTTGGTGAGCAGCACACCGCCGGCGATCGCACCGACGACGAAGCGTGGGAGTTTCTGCAGAGGTGACATGGCGTTTTTCTTCATCCGGTGAATGGAAAGGGCGAGCTGCGGCATTCTTCGTGGTCCGCTGTCGCGCCACGGTTCCCTGCAGCCTCTCCAGGATTCACGCGAATCCGCGGCCATCGAGGACAGCGCATCGCGCCATCGGGATGGACGTCCGACGAATATCGGCCGCAGCGTGCGGCCGATGCGCATGGGCGGAGCGAGTGGCGGCCGCTCGCACGAACGCGCACAGACGAACGGCCGGCGCAGAGCCGGCCGTTCGTCTGTGCGCGGGGGTCGTTCAGAGCACGAAATCACTCGGCTTGGTCGTCACGTTCTGCTTACGTCGATACCGCGGCGTAGAGCTTGCGTCCGTCGCGATAGTGGATCTCGAACAGATGCGGCTGATCGTTGCGGAACCACGCGACCGCGCGCAGCACGTGACTGCCGTAGCTGACCGGTCGCAGTACCGCGCCGCGCAGCGCGCTGTTCGGGCTCATCGGCAGTTCCTGCGTCGGTGCATAGCGCGAGAGCTGGCCGACCGTGCGCAGCAGATCGAGCGCGCCGGCATCGACGTATTCGTCGGCCTTGCCCTGGCCGGACAGACCGGTACCCAGATCCAGCCACTGCACGGTGCCGGCGCTGCCGACCGCGCGGTATTCGTTCTTCAGTCCCGGGTGCAGCACCAGCCTGAAACGGTCGGGTCGCGCGAACAGCAACTGAGCGCGATAGCTCTGGGGTTGGCCGTACTTGCCCTTCACCGGCGGCGCGTAGAGCTGCACGTTGACGTCGAGATAGGCGGTGCCGGTGGTGCCGTCGTAGGTCTTGAGACGGTCGACCGCGGCGCTCGCGGCCTGTGCCGGGGCGATGGTGAAGGCGGTCGCGAGGGTCAGCGTCGCGGTCAGCGCGAACGACACCCAGGCAGCATGACGAAGAGGCATCGGAGTATCTCCTGTGAGCGGGCGGCGGTCAGCCGCAACTGCGGGTGGTGGTCAGGCGCAGGGTCGGCGGCGGCGTGCTCGGCCCGGTGGCGCTGCACATCGTGCCGGGCGGCAGCGCCAGCGGCCGCGCATCGATCACCTGCGTGGCGCGGATGCCGGCCGGTACGCCGGGCATCGAGGTGCTGATGCAGTTTCCGTTCGGCATCATCGTGCTGTAGGTGGAGCCATCGGCGGCGCTGAGGGTGACGTTCACGGCGATGCCGCTGTTGTTGCAGACCGTGTCCAGTCCGAGCCGTGGGGAGAATCGCGGCAGCGTTTCCAGCGTCGCCGGCGTATTGATCGGCGTCGCGCCGGCGCACATCCCCGGAAACACCAGCTCGGTGCTGATCGGCGAGGTGATCCGGCGCGCGGTCAGGTTGGTATCGGGCGAGGGCCGCTGCAGGAAGACGCGCGTGCCGTCGCGGAATTCCTCGGTCGGCACCAGCACGTTGTCGCGATCGATGTCGAAGGTCACGGTCACTGCGTCGCCCGCGGGCGTGAAATCGAAGCCGGCGACATAGTTGCGGAACGACATCGGCGAGAACGAGGCGGGCGAACTGCTCACCGTCACGTTCGGAAAGTAGGTCGTGCAATCGACACCGGCCGGGCAGGTGCGGCCGGCAAGGAAGTCGTAGGACGCGCGCAGGGTGTCGCCCGGACAGTACTGCTGCGGTTCGAGCCGCGGCCATCCGGGCAGGATCGGGCTGCGATCGAGCAGACAGCCGCTGGCCACGACGACGCTGCACACGGCGATCGCGCTGAAACGGAACAAGGTGGAGGACAAGCTACGCATCGTGAACTCCGGGGAGACGGATCGCCGATCCTTCGGCGGTGGATGGGGCACATCCGGAACTCACGCAACTTGCCGTCGCGAGCGGACAGCCGTCGGACAACCGCGGCTGAATCCAGGCCTGCGCGACGTTGTCCGTTTTCGCAGCGGAATTGCGTGCGTCGTGGCTTCTGTCGATCCCTACGCATCCAGTCACGCGCGTTCAGTCGCGCGCGGCGGCGGCCTTGGCCCGCGCGCGCAGCGCGATCGCGAGCACACCGCCCAACACCATCGCCCCGCCCAGCCACAATTGAGGGCCCGGGCGATCGCCCCACACCACGATGCCCAGCGCCACCGCGAACACCGGCGTCAGCAGCAGATACGGCGTCACATCGACCACCCGATGGCGCTGCACCAGACGGAAGAACAGCGTGTGCCCGATCAGCGAGGCGAACACCGCCGAATAGCCGGCCGCCATCCACACCGCCGGGCCGGCCTCGCGCAGAGCGACGAATCCGCCCGGTTCGATCAGCGCGCTGATCGCGAGCAGCGGCGGCACCCCGATCACCGCGGTCCAGCCCTGCAGACTGATCGCGTCGATGCCCGACAGGCCGCGCATCAGCACCGTGCCCAGTGCGATCAGGAAGGCCGAGAACAACATCATCAGCACCGAGGCGGGATGGTCGAGCACCAGCGGATCGAAGCCCAGCACCAGCACCCCGGCGAAGCTCAGCGCGATCGCGCTGCCGGTGCGCCAGGCGAAGCGCTCGCCGAGGATCGCCCACGCCAGCAGCACCGCCATCGGGATGTAGCTCTGCATCACGATCGCCGGCGAGGACAGATCCCCGGCCATGCGCAGCGCCCACAGGCTGGTCCCGAAATGCAGCGCGCCGTTGAGCAGCGCCACCGCGACCAGCCGCGGCCACTGCGCGCGCGGCGGCGGTCTGAGGAAGGCGATCAGCAGCGCCGCCAGCAGCGCCATGCGCACCGCGCTGAACAGGAACGGCGGCACTTCGCGCAGCGCGAACGCGGAGGTGAGGAAATTGCCCGCCCAGACCAGGCAGACGATCAGCACCAGCACGAGATCGCGCGTGCCGAGGCCGTGCGCGCCGTGCGCGGAGGCGCCGCGCTCAGACATCGCGCCGCCTGCGGCGGCGCGAAGGGTTCGGTGTCGGCATCAGCGGCGCCGGATCAGTACGACCAGCCGAGCTTGCGATACAGCTTGCCCAGCGTCCACACCGGACCGATCAGCAGATACACCAGATCGGTGAAGAAGCTCGGCTTGCGGCCCTCGATCTTGTGACCGATGAATTGCGCGATCCACGCGATCACGAACACCGCCACCGCCAGCCACAGCAGGTTTTCGGTGCCGATCGCCATCTGCAGCCCGCGATTCAGCCACAGCATCGCCACGAACACCACCAGCATGCCGAGACCGAGTTTGCGCGAGGCGCGGTAGTAGAACATCCACGCCGCGAACGCCGTGATCGCGGCCCAGAACCCCGGCCCGAACCAGGTGCCCGGCACCGGGATGCACCACAGCAGCGCCGTGACCGTCCACAGGATCAGCGGCACCGCGACGAAATGGATCTTCTGGTTGGTCGCATTGACGTGGTCGGAGGAATACTTCGCGAGCCAGCGGTCGATGGGGCGGTCGATTGCTTGCGGTTCGGCGGTGACGTTCATATGAGCCTCGGCTGGAATCTCGATGATCGGACTGGGGATGCCGGTGACAGTGGAATACTACTCCGCCGATCCACCCGGCGGCATGTCCATCTGCGACGTTTCTCCCCGGTGGCGCTGAAGCAGTGCAAGCGCTCGTTCCTTCAGGTTCCCGCGAAACGCTTCGTTTGCCGCTTCGGCGAGATAAATCTCTTCGTCGAGATCGATGAAATCGATGAAACCGTCATGGAACGGCGGATCGTGGCTGAACAGGATCGTGGCGGCGGTGATGGCCGATCCGACCGATACGCGGTCCGCCGACAATTCGCGATGGAGGTGGCCCAGCAGGAGCCGAGCGGCGATGTGCGCGTCGCCGCCATGGCTCGCGACGCGGAGTGCGTCGAGCAAAGCGTGCCGATGCGGTGCCGTCGCGACTTCGATGATCGCAACCGGAGGTGTTTGCCGCTGTCGGATGATCGTGTAGGCCCACTCTTTCGCCGCATCCTCATCCAGGATGCGAATTTCCAGCCCGCGATGGTGATATGCGGCAGCAGTGGCGTCGTCGACTTGCATGTGCGATTCGATATCACGCATTGCGCGGGCTGATCTTCAATCCA
>JBIJAD010000439.1:0-3075 GCA_044345955.1 Lysobacteraceae bacterium | reverse complement strand
CACCAGCGGCTCCACCGGCGTGCCCAAGGGCGTGGTCTACCGCCATCGCCACTTCGTCGCCCAGATCGCGATGATGCGCGAGGCCTTCGGCATCGTCGCCGGCGGCGTGGATCTGCCGACCTTTCCGCCGTTCGCGCTGTTCGATCCGGCACTGGGCCTGACCTCGATCATTCCGGACATGGACCCGACCCGGCCGGCGAAGGCCGACCCGCGCAAACTGCATGCGGCGATGCAGCGTTTCGGCGTGGATCAGTTGTTCGGCTCGCCGGCGCTGATGCGGGTACTGACCGATTTCCGCCAACCGCTGCCCGGTTTGCGCCGCGTCACCTCCGCCGGTGCGCCGGTGCCCGCCGACGTGGTCGCGAAACTGCGCGAGCTGTTGCCGCCCGAGGCCGAATTCTGGACTCCGTACGGCGCCACCGAATGCCTGCCGGTGGCGGTGATCGAAGGTCGCGAACTGCTGACCCTGCGCACGCGCACCGAACAGGGCGCGGGCACCTGCGTCGGCCGCGCGGTACCGCCCAACGAAGTGCGCCTCATCCGGGTCACCGACGAGGCGATCGAGCGCTGGTCGGACGATCTGATCGTGAAGGGCGGCATCGTCGGCGAGATCACCGTCGCCGGCCCCAGCGCGACCGATCTTTATTTCAATCGCGAGGCGCAGACGCGGCTGGCGAAGATCCGCGAGGCCCTGCCCGACGGCCGCGAGCGCATCGTCCACCGCATGGGCGATCTGGGCTATGTCGATGCCGAGGGCCGGCTGTGGTTCTGCGGGCGCAAGTCGCAGCGCGTGGTCACCGCCGAGACGACGCTGTGCACCGAGCAGGTCGAACCGGTGTTCAACACCCACCGCGACGTGCGCCGGACCGCGCTGGTCGGCATCGGCACGGAGCGCGAATCGAAAGCAGGCGCGCAGCGCGCGGTGTTGTGCGTGGAGCTGCGCGAAGGCGTGCCGGCGCGGGACTGGCCGCGGATCGAAGCCGAACTGCGGCACCTCGGCGAAGGCTTCGTGCACACCGCGAAGGTCGTCGACTTCCTGCATCATCCCAAGCCCTTCCCGGTCGATATCCGCCACAACGCCAAGATCGGACGCGAAAAGCTGGCAGTGTGGGCGGGCAAACGGCTGCGTTGATCGCGCCGGACGAAAACGGGCCCGGCTTGCGCCGGGCCCGTTCGTTTCGTGCGTCCGCGGATGCCGATTACGGGTTGAAATAAGTCGCGATCGACGCATACACGTCGGAGAAGCGCGAGTAGTAATCCGGCTGGGTCGGCGTCGAGCAGAACGAATAACCGCCGTACAGGCCGCCGCGCAACTGGTAGGTGCCGCTGCTGTTGATCGTGAACAGCGCCGAGCCCGAAGAGCCGCCTTCGGTCACGCCGGTGCTCCAGACCACGCGATACAGCGGCGACTTGCCGTCGATCGAGGTGCTCAGGCCGGTCACCGAACCCAGCGAATACATCTTCGCGTCACCCGCCGGATGATGGATGCCCTCGATCGCGGTGCCGGTGGCGCCGATCGCGGCGCTGCTCCAGCCCGCATACACGGCGCCGGCCGGCGGCGCGGTCTTCAGTTCCAGCAGCAGGGTGTCGCGGGTGAGGTTGGAATGGCGCAGGAACGCGCCACCGGTCAGGGTGACGGCGCCCGGTGCCTGGGTCAGACCGCCGCAGGTGGTGGCCTTGTAGAACCAGTAGGTCTGCAGCGTGTCGGCCACGGTCTGCGTGCTGATGCAGTGCGCCGCGCTCCAGAACAACCGCTTCTTCGGCACGTGGTTGTTGTTGAGCAGGGTGCCGGTGCACAGGTAGGAACTGCCGCTCCTGACGTAAACCATCCGCGCCACCGCCTTCTCGGCGTTGAGGAAGCCGGTGGTCGGGCTGGTGCGGCAGACGATGTCGCGGTTGCAGGAGCCGCTTTCGCCGATCTTCGCGATCGCGCGCAGCTCGGCTTCGCTGGCGATCGGGCTGGTGTCGAAGTGCGAGATCTGCGGCAGGCTCAGCGCGAAGTTCTGCGGGCGCTGGCCCTTGGCGAGCACGATCTCGACCGTGGCGGTGTCGCCCATCATGACCGGCGACCAGCCCGGGGTGCGTCCGGCGAAATCGCGACCGTTCTGTTCGAACACGCGGCCGTCGGCGCCGCCGAAACGCAGCGTGACCGCGCCGGTGTTGCCGCGACCGATGGCCTTGAGCGACAGCGCGGCGCGCATCGCCACGGCGGTATCGGAGGACACCTCGAAGCGGGTGGCGAGGCTGCCGTCGCCGAGGCGTTCCCAGCCCAGCTTCGACAGCGCGATGCGGGCGTTGGGCACGTTGCGTGGGAAGCCGATCTCCAGCGGCTGGCCGCGCTTGACCTGATCCTCGCGGCGCTGCTTGAGCGCGCGGGCATCGGCCACCGAAGGCAGTCCCAGATCGATCAGCATCGGACCGCGCAGATCGCGGGTGGCGAACAGCGCGCCGCCCATCGATTTGGCCATCGGCGCTTCGGCGACGACGGCGTCGCCCATTTCGGCGGCGGGGTGCGCGGCATGGGCCAGCGGCATGGCGAGCAGCGCAGTGGCGAGAGCGGCGTACAACGAAGTCTTGCGTACCATTCGAATCGTCCTTAATCGTTCATCGGTGCGTGGTGGTGTCGAACGCGACCCGCCTTCCGTGGTGCGAACAGCGACGGTGGTGTTGCGCGAGGCGCCTGGCGGCGCCCCGGCGGCGGGTGCGCCGTGCGGGCGTCGCGCGGCCATCCGAACCGTGCGACACGCCCATCCTATCGGCAGCCCGCGCCCGGTTTTGCGAATCGCGTCCCTCTTCTGGCGCGGCGAACGACCGCTGCCCGGGACGGATGTGCGCGAATCGCGATGATGGCAGGCCAGCGTTCACCGCATTCTTCGCTCCGCAGCGACGAACGCCCGCTGCTGCAGCGCAAAAAAGACGCGGGCCCGGCGAACCGGGCCCGCGCATCGCAGCGTCCGCGAACGATCGCGATTATGGGTTGAAGAGCGTGGAAATCGACGAATACACGTCGGCGAAGCGCGAGTAGTAATCCGGGTCGTTCGGCGTCGAGCAGAACGAATAACCGCCGTACAGACC
>JBIJAD010000099.1:0-11342 GCA_044345955.1 Lysobacteraceae bacterium | reverse complement strand
GAGTTCGCGGTGAAGCTCAAGGCCTTCCTGTCGTCCTTGGACACGGTGCTGCCTCGCCCCGAGGGTCTGCCGTACTCGGGCGACGCGAAGCGGCTGGCCTACATCTACGCCCGGGCCCGCAACCGTTACAAGGACACGCCGGTGCTCGGCAAGGATGTCGGCGCCAAGGTGCGCAAGCTGATCGACGATCACGTGATCTCGCTGGGCATCGATCCGAAGATCCCGCCGATCCAGTTGACCGATGCCGAGTTCGACACCCATCTTGCCCGCGCTGCCAACGACCGCGCCAAGGCCTCCGAGATGGAGCACGCGATCCGCTCGCACATCCGCCGGCACGTGGACGAAGACCCGGTGCTGTACCGAAAGCTGTCCGAGCGCCTGAACGACATCCTGAAGGCCTTGGGTGAGCAGTGGAACGAGGTCATCGCCCAGTTGCAGAAGATCATCGACGAGCTGAAGAGCGGCAAGGCGGGTGCGGCCGACGCCCCGGGTGACCTTCCGGAACACTGCGCACCCTTCCTGCGCACGGTGCTGGACGTGGTGTGTGCCGGGCAGACGCCGACGCCGGCCGAGCTCCTGCGGCTGAAGGACGTGACCGTCGAGCTGGTGGACCTGCTGGTTCAGGAACTGCAGGACAATCGTGGCATCTGGAGTCCGAGCAAGCGGGCCGATCAGGACAGCCTGAATGGGCAGTTGTTCGAGTATCTGATGCGCGTGCGTCCGCCGCTGGTGGATGCCGACAAGGCCGGCGTGCTGGCGGACAAGCTGATGGAACAGGCGCGCGCCAATCACGACAAATTGGTGCAGGTGTGAACCGATGCTCGCACCGCTGAAATCGCCGAGTCTGCGAGTGGATGATCTGCTGTTCCACGTGCGGCACAGTGCGCGCCGCCGAACGATGCAGATCACAGTGGAGCGCGATGGGAATTTGGTGCTGTCGGCGCCGCCTGAGGTCGAAGAAGAGGCACTACGTGCCTTCGTGCTGAACAAGCGGTTCTGGATCTACACCAAACTGGCCGAAAAGAATCGCCTGCAACGGCAGGTGCCGCGCAAGGATTTCGTCGGTGGAGAGGGCTTTCTGTATCTCGGACGCAGCCATCGATTGAAACTGGTGGATGAACAGGACGTGCCGCTCAAACTGACGGCCGGGCGCTTCTCTCTGCGACGGGACGCTTTGCCCTTGGCCCGTGAGCATTTCGTCCGATGGTACAGCGAGCGAGCCAAGGTCTGGCTGTCCGGCCGGGTGGCCGATTACCGGTCACGCATGGAGGTCTCGCCCGCCGGCGTGAAGATTCAGGATCTGGGCTACCGCTGGGGATCGTGCGGCAAGGGCGACTGGCTGTATTTCCACTGGAAATCCATTCTGTTGCCGGCGCGCATCGCCGAGTACGTGGTAGTGCATGAAATCGCGCATCTGCACGAGCCTCACCACACCCCCGCGTTCTGGCTTCGCGTCGAACGCGCCATGCCGGATTACGAGCAGCGCAAAGTCTGGCTGGCCGAGCATGGCATCGAGGTCGAGGGTTTGTGAATCGAATCAAGAGAGAGTCAGTATGAAAGTCGCTTTCGATCGAATCTTGCTGAAGAAACACGTCGACGACTACCTCGCCCGCATCAAGCGCGAGTCCGAGACCCATGCCAAGACCGCACGCGATCGCCGCGAGCGCGTCGTCTACTATCAGTCCTGGACAGCGGAGCGACTTCGGGCGATGACCGCAGAGGATCTGCTGGAGTATCTGTCGAAGCTCTGGGCGATGCTGATCTGGGGCAACAAGCAGTACGTGATCGACAAGCTGATCGAGGATCATGGCCTGGAAACGGTGCGTGAGGAGATCGCGCACCTGGTCTGGGGCGGGACGTCGATCGAGACGCGCTGGGATCGTTTCCGGAGCAGGATCAAGGGCGTCGGTCCGGCGATGATGAGTGAAATGCTCGCGCATGTGCATCCTGACGATTTCGTGCTGTGGAATCGGCGCGCCTACGTCGGCATGCACTACCTCGGCATTCCCGGGCTGCCGCGTCACAACTATCAGGTGAACGGCAAGAAGTACCGCGAGCTGTGCGAGATCGGCAAGACGCTGGCGGCCGAGTTGCGCACGCTCGGGGTGAAGGACGCGGATCTGCTGACGGTCGATTACTTCATCTGGGAGGAGCTGCAGGTCGAGGACAATCTCAGCCGGATCGGGCAGAAGGAGTCGCCGCAGGAGTTGGCGAAGGAGGTCGCCCAGGCCGACGACAGGACCGCGGAGTTCATTCACGACGAGGTCAAGCAGAAACTGGCCGACATCGGCAAGTGGTACGGTTTCGCCAGCCGCACCGAGGTCAAGGTCGCGGCCGGCTCGGTGGTCGATACGATCTGGGAGTCGACCATCGGCAACATGGGGCGGGTGATCTACGTTTTCGAAGTGCAGACCAAAGGCTCGATCGACAGTCTGTTGATGAATCTGCTCAAGGCCCTGAACAACGCTGCGGTGCAGGGCGTGGTGGCGGTGTCGGATGCGGAGCAGATCGAGAAGATCCGCAAGCATGCCGCCGATGTCGGCGTGCTCCGGGAGAAGCTGCGGTACTGGGATTACACCGATGTGCTGGCGACGCATGCGGCGCTGGAGCAGGTGAACGAATCGATCAATCGGTTGGACTTGGTGCCGCAGGGGTTCGTGACGGGGAAGTAGTCCCGCAGATCAGGTCGTACGAACCGCAAATCCCCCCGCCGCCGCAGCGCGGCGTCGGCCCTCCTTGATGAGGGGAGGCGATCGCGCCAAGGCGTTTCGGGAGTTGCGTCGTTCCCGCATGGGTTGCGGTGGGTTGCAGTGGACTGTGAACGGCAGACGCTCGGTCCCGGCCTTCGCCGGGGCGACGGTGATGTGGGGGCGCGGGTGTGTGGTGAGGGTGTGGGTGGTTTGTCTCGCCTTGATCGGTCTTCGACCGTTGAAAGGCGGCTCTTCTGCAACCACCATCCCTGCTGCGAATGCATGCGATCTGTTTGGTGTGCCGAGGCGCGCCCCGTGCGATTTCTGGCGCGAGAGGTCGGTCGTACGGCGCGCAGACGCGGCGAGTCCGAATCCGGGCCCGCGCGGCCTCACGGATAGCGCATCAGATCGTCCAGTGCGCGCATCGCTTCTGCCGCTTCGGCGGATTCGACCAGATCGTTGACCGCCCGGGTGCGTCTGGCGGGATCAGCGAGATCCCCGATCGTCGTCGCGATCTCGGCGGTCAAGATTCTGATGTTGCGGATGTCGTACGCCATCATGAGTTCGAGATCCGACGGTTTTTTCGGCAGGCCGTGATTCATGGCGATCAGCGGAGGCGTGACCTGTTCGATGACGTGCCTGATCTCGTTCTTTTTCGCCTTGAGTTGGGCTTTCAGGATCGCGTTGTACTCGCGCAGCGTCTCTTCGGCGAAAGCCGTGGTCATGTCGGACGCGCCCTGCAGCATCCTGTGATGCTGTTTGAGGAGGGACAGCATGTCCTTGCTTTCGTAGGCGGTGTTCAGGCCCTGCATCGCGGCCGTTTTTTCCGCCTTGAGCGCGGGATCGGACTCGCGGTCCGGATGCAGTGCGCTGGCGAGTCGGCGGTACAGCGCGCGCAGAGGGTCGGCTTTCGCCGCCTGCCCGTCGAGCGGGTGGCCATCGTTCGGTTGCGGTCCGCCGTTTTTCTTCGCGGACGCCCGATCGGCTTTGGCGCGGCGCTTGGCTTCCCGTTTCTCCTCGGCAATTCTTCTCCGCTCTTCTTCCCGGTCCATCGCTTCCTGCAGACGGGACTGCGCGCGTGCGAAGAACGCATCGCGGCTTTCGTCGGGCTCTCGTTCGATGCTGCCCTCTCCGAAGATCTCTTCGAACAGGGCGATGATCTCGGCTTCCTGTTCCTGCGCGTCCTGTTCATCCGTATCCGGGGTATACGGGGATTCGTCGTACCGGGCGCGGATCGCGATCAGGGTGTCGTCGAGCACTTCCTCGGCGCTGATCGCATCCAGCAGGTCGAGCAGGCAGGCGGCCAGTCCCTTGCGTCGCCGCGCAGTCATCCGCAGTCCCTTGGGCGGAGACGTCAGCAGGCTGTCGATCATCACGACGAGCCGTTTTTTCTGCTCGCTCATGGCCTCGAGTGCGGGGGCCATTTCCTGGTCGTACTTCAGGGAGATCTTCTGCGGCAGTGCCTCCCATGCAGCGAGTTGTTTCTCTGCCGCTTCGATCCCGGCGACCAGACGCTCGAACTCGCGCTGGAGCGGCGAGCGTCCGGCCTTGACGGGCGCCGGCTTCATCGCATGTGGTGCAGGATCGGCGGCGGGTGCATCGCCGGAGCGATCGTGTTTGCGTGGTTCATTCATGGGCGAGGTTCATTCCCGGCGACTGCAGGGCGAGCGACGGACAGCGGTGAGCGCGATGTCGGGTCGTCGCTTCAGCGATACGCGGCCTGCGGTTCGTTGACGCTGCCCTGTTGCGTGCTCACCAGATGCGCGCGCAGCCAGTCGGCGAATTCGGTTTCGCCGAGGCTGCCTTCGGCGAGGCCGAGATACACCGGATAAAGTTCAAGATCGCTTGCCTGCAAACTTGCGTTGTTCAGTCGTATGAAAACTTCGCAGCAGACCGCAGCGGTGCGTTTGTTGCCATCGACAAAAGGGTGATTGCGGGCCAGACCGAAGGCCAGACTCGCCGCCAGTGCGGCGAGGTCCGGCGGCGGGTCGCCGTAGGCGAACAACTGCTGCGGACGGGCGAGCGCGGAATCGAGCAGGGCCTCGTCGCGCACGCCGGTGCCGCCGCCGTGCTCGGCGAGCTGTCGGTCGTGGATGGCGAGGGCCAGCCGCTTGCTGATCCAGACGATCATGGCGGTGTCCTCACTGCGCCAGCTTGTGCAGCAGCGTGCGGCGCTCACGCATGACCTCTTCGGCGACTTCCATCTGCGCCGCCAGTTCCGGGTCGTACGTGGTCAGGACGATGCCGCCGGGCGTCTCCAGCGCGAACAGTTCGTCGCCCTTCTCCAGGCGCAGCCGGGCCAGCAGTTCCTTGGGCAGGATCACGCCGGCGGAGTTGCCCACGGTCGTAATTTTCAGTTTCATGATGACCCCACCGAAATTGAGTTATAACCAAAGTTATACCTTTCGGCCGCTCATGGCAAGCCCTGCCGCAGGCCCGATCGACCGAATCCCGCCGTGTCGGGAGCCGAAAACGACGAAACCCCGCCGGAGCGGGGTTTCGTCGGGGTCGCGGGCGCGGGCGATCAGGCCTTGCGCAGGGCGGGGTTGTCCCAGCCGGTGCGCGGGGCGAAGCGGTCGCCGTATTTCGCCTGCAGGGCCTTGAGGCGTTCGAGCAGCGGTTCGACGCCGGTATCGCGGATGTGCTGGATCGGGCCGCCGCGGAAGGGCGCGAAACCGGTGCCGAAGATCACGCCGATGTCGAGCATGTCCGCATCCTCGACCACGCCGGCGTGCAGCACCGCCACGGCCTCGTTGAGGAAGGGCAGGATCAGCCGGTCTTCGAGATCGTCCGGCGCCTTGTAGTCGGCGGGGATCTCCGGCTTCTGCGGCTTGCCGTTCTCCCAGCGATAGAGGCCCTGGCCGTCCTTCTTGCCGCGCTTGCCGGCTTCCGGCGGCGCGGCCAGCGCCGCGGGGATGCTCAAGCCGAGGAACGGCGCGAGTTCGGCGCCGACGCTGGCGGCGACGTCGAGGCCGACGGTGTCGACCAGTTCGATCGGGCCCATCGGCATGCCGAACTTCTTCGCCACGCTGTCGATCGCCGGGCCGGGGATGCCTTCGCTGTACGCGGTCAGCGCTTCCAGCATGTACGGGAACAGCACGCGGTTGACCAGGAAGCCCGGCGTGCCTTTCACCGGCACCGGCGTCTTGTCGATCGCGCGGCAGAAGGCGGCGAGGCGTTTCTCGGTCTCCGGCGCGATGCCGTCATGGCGGATGATCTCGACCAGCGGCATCATCGCCACCGGGTTGAAGTAATGCAGCCCGGCGAACTGCGCCGGGTGCGCGATATGGCCGCGCAGTTCGTCCAGCGGGATCGACGAGGTGTTGGTGGTCAGCAGCGCGTCGGGCTTCATCCGCGGCTCGACCGCCGCGTACAGCTCGCGCTTGGCCTCGGGCTTTTCGATGATCGCCTCGATCAGCAGATCGGCGTCGGCGACGCCGTCGCCGGCGAGGTCCGACTTCAGCCGTGCGGCGACGTCGGCGCGCTTGCTCTCGTCCTTCACGCGCTTGGCGAACAGCTCCTGCGCGCGGGTCGTGGCGTTGTCGATGAACCGCTGTTCGCGGTCCTGCAGGGTGACGTCGAAGCCCTTGAACGCCGCCCAGGCGGCGATGTCGCCGCCCATCACGCCGGCGCCGACCACGTGCACGCGGCGGATGCCGTGATCGCGGCCGCCGAGGCCCTTCAGACGCTCCTGCACCAGGAACACGCGGGTGAGGTTGCGCGCGGTCGGCGAGGCCGCGAGTCTGGTCACCGCGCGGCGCTCGGCGTCGAGACGCGCGCGGATGCCCTGACCGGCGCTGCGTCGCCAGGTCTCGATCAGCGAGAAGGGGGCCGGGTAGTGCTCCTTGCGCGCCTTGCGCGCGGTCATCTGCGTCATCTTCGGCGCCAGGAGCTGCCGCGCCGGCCAGGTGTTGGTGGCCCAGGCCAGGAAACGCTGTTTGAACGGGCGCTGGGTGCCTTTGAGCGCGAGTGTGGCCGCGGCTTCGATCAGACCGACCGGATCGACGACCTTGTCGACCAGACCGATCGCGCGTGCGGCCGAGGCCGAGAGGCTGCGGCCGGTCAGCATCATGTCCATCGCCGCCGGCGCGCCGACCAGTTGCGGCAGGCGGGCGCTGCCGCCCCAGCCCGGGAAGATGCCGAGCATCACTTCGGGCAGGCCGATCTTCGTCGAGGGGTCGTTGGAAGCCACGCGATAGGTGCAGGCCAGCGAAATCTCGGTGCCGCCGCCCATGCAGAAGCCATGGATCGCGGACACGGTGGGGAAGGGCAGTTCGGCGATGCGCTGGAACAGCATCTGGCCGCGGCGGATCGAATCGCCGATCGTGCCCTTGCGGTCGAACTCCTGGAACTCGCGGATGTCGGCGCCGGCGATGAAGCCTTTTTCCTTCGCCGAGCGCAGGATCATGCCCTTCGGCGGTTCCAGCGCGATGCGTTCGATCAGGGTGTCCAGTTCGATCAGCACGTCCTGACCGAAGGTGTTGGCCGACTCGCCCTCGCGATCGAAGGACAGCACCAGCACGCCGTCGTGGCGCAGTTCGGTTTTCCAGTGGCGCAGGCGCAGGCCGTCGAGGCCGGGTTGGGGCGTGGTCATGGGCGGGTCCATACGCTGGAGAATGGCCCTATGATCCCGATCAGGCGGCCGGTGCGTCAAATGCCGCGGCCGGCATGGCTTGTGGCGGTGGCAGGATGGCCCCAGATGAACGAGGCTTGCATCGTGGCGGCCGGGTCCGGTCGCGAGGGGCCGGGAACTTTCTCCCGGCGTGTATTGTCGGAACGACCGGCCATCGGGCCGGAACGACGAGCGTCGAGACCGAACTTCCGGGCTCGCACTCGGACCCGCGTTCAGACCAGCGTTCAGACCAGCTTGGGAGAGCCGGCCGGATGGCCGAGACGATGACCGAAAACGTGGACCTCGAACTGGTCCGACGGGTGCAGCGCGGCGACAGCGCCGCCTTCGACCTGCTGGTGCGCAAGTACCAGCACCGGGTCGTGGCGCAGATCGGGCGCTACGTCCACGACTGGAGCGAGGCCCAGGACGTGGCCCAGGACACTTTCCTGCGCGCCTATCGCGCGATGGGCACTTTCCGCGGCGACGCGCAGTTCTCGACCTGGCTGCACCGGATCGCGGTGAACACCGCCAAGAATCATCTGGTCGCGCACAAGCGCCGGCCGCCGGGCGAGGACATCGACATCGAGGACGCCGAGCAGTTCGAGTCGGCCCTGCGACTGCGCGACAACGACACCCCGGAGCGCGAACTGATGCGTCAGGAGATGGAACAAACGGTGATGCGCGCGGTCGAAGCCCTGCCCGAGGAGCTTCGGGCGGCGATCACCCTCCGCGAGGTCGAAGGCCTGAGCTACGAGGAGATCGCGCAGCAGATGCAGTGCCCGATCGGCACGGTCCGCTCGCGCATCTTCCGCGCCCGTGAGGCGATCGACGTCCAGTTGCGTCCGCTGATGGACGCCACCGCTTCGCGGGAACGCGCCATCCGTTGAACTCGGCGCCTTCCCGACTGTCTTTCCGAACGATCGCCCCGACTCCCCACGCCCCGTCGTCATCCGTTCCGAATCCGAATCCGAATCCATGACCGGTCCGCACGATTCCACTCTGCACGACTCAACGCCGCAAGACCCCGCCGCTTCCCGCGATTTCCACCGCGAACGGCTCTCGGCGATGCTCGACGGCGCGTTGTCCGCCGACGAAACCCGATTCCTCCTGCGCCGGATGCAGCACGACGACGAACTCGCCGACAGTTGGCAGCGTTGGCAGTTCTACGGCGACGCCCTCCGCGGCGACGCCGGGCGCGCGCTGCCGGCGGATTTCGCGCAGCGGGTCGGTCGTGCGATCGCCGACGATCAGGTCCGGGCCGCGGCGGCGTTGAACGATGCCGCAGCACCGGCCGGCAACACCCGCCGCCCGCTGCTGCGCTGGGGCGGCGGCGCTGCGCTTGCCGCGTCGGTGGCGCTGGCCGCGGTGCTGGTCGGCCGCGGGCCGGCCGTGCCCGACGGCGAACCCCTGCCGACGCCGGCCGTCGCCACTGCCAACGGCGCCCCGCAGGTTCCGCCTCCGGTGCCGGCCCCCGCGCCGCCGTCCGGGCAGGACGGCAGCGGCGAAGCCTTCGTGCTCGCCGCAGCCGCGGTCGCGGCCGCCTCGGCCACCGCCGCGGAATCGCGCAGCAACCGGCCGCGGATCATGGCCGCCGACCGCGCCGAATCCCATTCGCAGACAAATTCGCAGGCCACGCGCGCGCAGACTGCGGTCGCTGCGGCCTCCACGTCGTCACAGGCCCGCACCATGCGCCCGCGCGCCGGGTCGAGCCGGCCGCCGGCCACGGTCGTTGCCGATGTCGGCACGTCCCGCGGCATCGCCGCCGACGCCGAGATCGTCGCCAAACCCTGGCCGCGTTCGCTGGTGCCCGGCGCCGGTCACTCCGGCGGCGTGATGGCCGATTACGACGACACGCCCGCATTGCCGCCCATTCTCCGTCCTGATGCCCTGCGCCCGGAAGGCGAGCGCGCACGCGCGCAGGACGCGCCACCGCGCCTCCAGGCGCCGCAGCCGCCGGCGCAGAGCGTCGAGGCGTCGCCGGGCTCGCCCTGAGTCCGCGACCCGACCCGCCGCCGGCCCCGCGACCGCGCATCGGCGCGACGCGGAGCGCCCGGCCCCAGCGGGTTTCGCGCAACCGACTTTCTCCCCCTTTGTCGAGGACCTTTCCCCGATGAAACCGATCTTCCGTACCGTCCTGATCGTGACCGCCACCGCCGCGGCCACCGCGGCCGCGACCACCGTGCTGCCGATCGGCGCGGGTCCCGCCGCATCGTCCGCGCCCTCGGCCGTCGCCGTCGCCAGCGAGGCGGTGAACCCGCAGAACGCGCCGCTCGTCACCGGGCTGCCGGATTTCACCCTGCTGGTCGAACGGGTCGGGCCGGCGGTGGTGAGCATCGAGTCCCGAGGCAACCCGCGCAACGCGATGGTGCGCGGCGGCATGCCCAACGAGGAAGAGATCCCCGAGATCTTCCGCCGCTTCTTCGGCCCCGACATGCCGATGCCCGGCAGCCCGGGCGGTCCGCGCGGGCCGGGCGCGCCCGACGACGACGAAGCCGGGCCGCAGGCGATGTCGATCGGCACCGGCTTCCTGATTTCCGCCGACGGCTATCTGCTGACCAATCATCACGTCGTCGACGGCGCGGACGAGGTCCGGGTGACGCTGTCGGATCGCCGCGAATTCACCGCCAAGGTGATCGGCAGCGACGAGCCCTCGGATGTGGCCGTGCTCAAGATCGCGGCCGACGATCTGCCCTATCTGCGCACCGGCGATTCGCGCGGGCTCAAGCCCGGGCAGTGGGTGGTCGCGATCGGCTCGCCGTTCGGCCTCGATCACTCGGTCACCGCCGGCATCGTCAGCGCGGTCGGCCGCGCCGCCAACGCGCAGCAGCGCTATGTGCCCTTCATCCAGACCGACGTGGCGATCAACCGCGGCAACTCCGGCGGCCCGCTGCTCAACACCCGCGGCGAAGTGGTCGGCATCAACTCGCAGATCTTCAGCAACTCCGGCGGCTACATGGGCGTGAGCTTCGCCATTCCGATGGACGTGGCGATGAACGTGGCCGGACAGATCCGCAGCACCGGGCGGGTCGAGCGCGGGCAGTTGGGCGTGGAAGTGGGGGCGCTGACTCCCGAAAGCGCCAAGGGGTTCAATCTGCCCGACACGCGAGGCGCGCTGGTCAACAATGTGCGCCCCGGCAGTCCGGCGGAGAAGGCCGGCATCGAGCCCGGCGACGTGATCCGCGCGGTGAACGGCACGCCGATCGAGGATTCCAGCGACCTGCCGCCGGTGATCGGCGCGATGGCGCCGGGCACCACCGCGAAGCTGAGCATCCTGCGCGGCGGCAAGGCGATCGAGCGCAACGTCACCCTCAGCCGGCTCGACGAAAACACCCAGGCCACGGGCCCGCGGCGCGGACCGGCCCCCGACGCGCCGGCCACCGCCAAGGGCAATGCGCTGGGCCTGATCGGCCAGGACCTGGACGCGGACGAGCGCCGCGAGCTGGGGCTGCGTCCGGGCGAAGGCGTGAGCATCGCCCGGATCGAGGGCCGCGCCGCCCGCGTCGCCGGCCTGCGTCCGGGCGACATCGTGCTGCGCGTGGGGACCACCCCGGTCGGCAGCGCCGCCGCCCTGGACCGCGAATTGGCCCGGGTCGAGAAGGGCCGCACGGTGATGCTGTTGGTCCGCCGCGGCGGCGCCACCCAGTTCCTGGCGGTGACGCCGGACGACAAGGGCTGACCGGCCCCTAAAGCCCGGCCTGCAGTCCACCCGAAGGCGGCCTCGCGGCCGCCTTCGGCGCGTCCGGGCCCGGTGCGCCGCCGCCGGCCGCACGGTGGCCTGTGCGATAATCCGTCGTTTTCCCCTACAGGCCGACGACGGCCGCCGCCGCCGACCTCCCATGACCGATCCGATGCGGAACATCCGCAACTTCTCCATCATCGCCCACGTCGATCACGGCAAGTCCACGCTGGCCGATCGCATCATCCAATTGTGCGGCGGTCTGGAAGCGCGCGAGATGGAGGCGCAGGTGCTCGATTCGAACCCGATCGAGCGCGAGCGCGGCATCACCATCAAGGCCCAGTCCGTCTCGCTGCCCTACACG
>JBIJAD010000437.1:0-3099 GCA_044345955.1 Lysobacteraceae bacterium | reverse complement strand
AACTCGAAGCCTATTTCCATTACCGCAATCTCGACGTCAGCACGCTCAAGGAACTGGGCCGGCGCTGGGCGCCGCAGGTGCTGGCCGGGCTGCAGAAGGAATCGGCCCATACCGCGCTGAGCGACGTGCGCGATTCGATCGCCGAGTTGCGCCACTACCGCGCACGGATCGCCGAATTCGCGCCTCCCGCGGAGACATGACCATGAAAACCGCGTCGACGATGCTCGCGCTGCTGCTCTGCGCATCCGTGTGGCACTCGTCGCACGCGGCCGAACCGCCGCAGACCCCGACGCAGACCCCGACGCAGACGGCCGCACCGGCGCTGCCGCCGGGCATGAAGCAGTACTGGTTCGTGATGCTGAAGAAAGGCCCGAAGCGGGATCATCCGCCCGAGGAAGCGCAGCGACTGCAGGCCGGGCACATGGCCAACATCCGGACCTATGCCGAACGCGGCCAGCTGCAGATCGCCGGACCGTTCATGGACGACGGCGACTGGCGCGGCATCTTCATCCTCGACGTGCCCGACCGCGCCGCTGCCGAGGCCATGTGCATCGATGATCCGGCGGTGCAGGCCGGGCGCCTGGTCTGCGAGATCCATCCCTGGCTGTCGCAGAAGGGCGCGACCCTGAAGTGAGTGCACGGTCGCCGCGCGACCGGTGGCGGAACGCCCGTGTTCGTCGGTCCCGGACGGGTCTTCGTCGGGCGTTTTCGCGGCGCCGGCGGGCCGCGCTGGCCAGTGGTCGGGGCAGGGGAGAGAGTGGATCCGCGACGCGCCGCAGCGCTTCGCGACCTCACTGTCCATCATCGCCTCGCAAGGAACCCGACATGACCGCCACCCGACAACTGTTTTCCTGCGCGCTGCTCGGCGCGACCGCCACGCTTGCCGTGGTTTTCCTGACCGGTGCCAAGCAGCCGACACCCAGGTTCGATGAGATCGACGTCGGACGCATCAACATCCGCGAACCCGACGGGACGCTGCGCATGGTCATCTCCAATCGTGCGCAATTTCCCGGCGCGCCCTGGAAGGGCGGCGAGATCCCGCGACCGGACCGCCGCCAGTTCGCGGGCATGCTGTTCGTCAACGACGAAGGGACCGAGAACGGCGGTCTGATCCAGAAGGGCGTCGTCGGCCCGGATGGCCGCGTGTCCGCCGGCCTGAGCCTGACGTTCGACCGCTTCCGCCAGGATCAGGTCATCCAGTTGTTGCACGCCGAGGACGGCGGCAAGGCCCGCAGCATGCTCGCGATCAACGACGAAGCGGACGGCATGCAGTTGGACGTGATGCAGCGGTCCGAGCGGATGGAAGCGATCCGCCGACTCGAGGGACCTGCCGCCGAAGCCGCGATGAAGGAGATGCGCGACAAAGGCCAACTCTCGCGCAACCGGGTTCGCCTCGGTACCACCCGCGATGGCGCGGCGGCGCTGAGCCTCGCCGACGCGCGCGGCAGGCCGCGGATGATGCTGCTGGTCTCCGCCGACGGCGAACCCAGCATCCAGATGTTCGACGACAAGGGCGATGTCGCGAAAACCATCCGCCTCGATGTCGAAGCTGCGGCCGGTACGGGAAGCAAGCCATGATCCGCCGCGTGGGTATCTTCTCGATCCTCGCCCTGCGGGTCGCGGTGTCCGCCTGGTTCCTGCTGTTCGGACTCGGCATGTTTCTGGGCTTGGCGTTCGATGTCGCGTATCGCGGCGATATGCTCTACGGCTTCTGGACCGTCCTACTCTGCTCGCTGACGTTGTTTCCGCAGCTTGCGCTGATGTGGGGTGGCTGGTGCACCTGGCGGCAAGGCAAGGCGCTGGCGCGGATCGAGGGTGCTCCCGACCTCTTGTCGGTGGGCAGCCGCAAATCGATCCATGTCGAGTTGCCGTGCGAACAGGCGTTGCGGGTGGCGGAAAGCGCGCTGCGCTCCGCCTTCGTCGTGTCGCATGCGCAGGTCAACGATCTGGGTATCGCCGCGCGGATCACGGAGATCGCCGGAACGACAGCGCTCTGGCCCTGGCGCTTCGAGGACAACCTCGGTGTGACCGTCGCGGCCCAGGGCGAGGATCGCTGCGTGCTGCAGATCGCGATCGATCCAGTCCATGTCTGGGTCTATGGCCTGTTCGCGGTGGATGGCGGACGCTGCGCGCGGCGCATGCAGCTCTTCGAACGCGCGCTGCAGGACCGGCTGCTCGTCCAGAATGCGGTTCTCGACGATGCCCGCCGCCAGGAGGCCACGCGCGCGCGTCGGTCCGAAGCGCAACTGGCGATGTTGCGCGCGCATGTCGAACCGCATTTCATCTTCAACACCCTCGCGCATGTGCGCGCCAGTCTGGGCCCGCAGGACGGAACCGCCGCGTCGATGCTGGACGCGCTGGTCGAGTTCCTGCGCCGCAATTCGCTCGCGCTCAACGGCGATGAAACATCGCTCGGGGAAGAACTGGCGATGGCCGACAGTTATCTGCGGATCATCGGTTTGCGGCTCGGAGAACGGCTGCGCTACGATCTGGAATGCCCGCCGACGCTGCGCGATCGAAGCGTGCCTGCGGCCTCCGTACTGGTGCTGGTGGAGAACGCGGTGAAGCACGGCATCGAGCGCAGTGCGGCGGGTGGACGCATCGCGGTGCGCTGCGCACCGACGGGCGACGGCGGCATCTGCTTGTCGGTGGCCAACGATGGTCCGCCCTTCGAGGCTGCCGGCGGCGGGCGCGGCGGACTGAGCAATCTGCAGGAGCGCATCAGGATGTTGTACGGCGCGTCGCGACCGCTGGAGATCGAGAACCCGGAAACCGGCGGCACGCGGGTGACGATCGTGCTGCCTCCGGCTGCGCAACAGGCTGCGGCAACGGCATGATCGGCGGAGCGATGCGCAGGGACGGGGAGTGGATTCTGGTCGTCGAAGATGAGCCTCGGCTGCGCGAAACGCTGACGGCGTTGCTCGCACGCATGGCGTCGGACTTCGGCCCGGTCGTCGCGGCGGCGTCCGCGGAGGAAGCATTGGCCCTGTGCCGCGAGAGCGTCCCGTCGGTGGCGTTCCTCGACATCCGTCTGCCGGGCATGTCCGGGCTCGAACTCGCCGCGACCATCGCCGACGATACCCGGGTCGTATTCGTCAC
>JBIJAD010000436.1:0-3106 GCA_044345955.1 Lysobacteraceae bacterium | reverse complement strand
CAGGTGCTTCTTCGCCTTCCACAGTTCCAGATCGAAACCGCCCAGCGGGCTGCCGCGATAGCCGGAGACGAAGCCGGCGGTGTTCAGGCCCGCGGCCTGGTCGCGCAGGCGCTGCATCAGCGGCAGCCGGACCAGCGCCTGCACGCCGGACAGATAGATCCGCCCCTCGGTCCGGGTGAATTTGTGTTCGAGGGTGTAGTCCGGGTCGGCGAGCGCGGCGGCGCCGGCCGGCGCATGGAGGTCGGAGGGGCTGGTCATGAGGTTGGCGTCCCTGGCGGCGCCGGCGTGGGGCAGCGGCCGCATGGCGGTGAGGCAGAAGCGGGGTTAGAGTGAAAATTCTAGCAGGGACGCGGGCTTGCGTGCCCGTTCGCGGCGATCTTGGACGTTTCGGGGCGGGGCAGGCCCGGGAGAAAACGAACTTGATCGTCATGAAAAGCGCGACACTGTTGGCATAAAAGTACAGAATGTGACCAGATGTGCAGACCGCGGCCTGCCTGATCGGCCAGCCTGATGCGCCCCAATCCTCTCCGGGAATCAGGCGTTTGGGCGATTTTTGGCAGAGAAATCAGATTCTTGGCGCGGAATTTGCTAGTCCGTGTCTCGAATTGACGGGGTGCCGTCCATGCCGCCCGAGGGGTCGGGCGTGGGACGGGTTCTGCAGGTTCCGGTGATCCGCATCCCTACGGGTGTGCGACCACATCGCAGGCGGCGGTGCCCGATGCATGGGCCCGCTCCAATCGGGCAAGGGGTTGCGACCGCTCAGAAGCAGTCGGCCCAAGGGGAAGTGTCAGTGCTGGCCAATTCGATCCGCATCGTCGAACACTCGCGCCGCGCGTTCGCGGCCGCCATCGTCTTCGCTCTCGCGCTGGTCGCGAGTCCGGTGGCCTGGTCGCAGAACGCAGTGAACACCGCGACCGTGGCGCCCCCGGCGACCGTCACCGATCCCAACAGCGCCAACAACTCGGCGACCGACAACGACCCGATCACCCGCACCTCCAATCTCAGTCTGACCAAGACCGACAGCCCCGATCCGGTCGTCGTCGGCGGCCTCCTCACCTACACCCTGACCGTCAGCAACGCGGGTCCCAGCGCAATCCAGAACAGCGCGACCTTCTCGATCGTCGAATCGCTCCCCGCCGGACTGACCGGCTGCAGTTTCACGCCCTCGGCCGGCACCTTCAGCGTCGGCACCATCGCCCCCGGCGCGACCGGCACCGGCACCTGGACCGGCGTCGCCATCCCCAACGGCGGCAGCGCCACGCTCACCATCGCCTGCACCGTCACCAGCGCGGCTGCGGCCACCATCACCAACACCGCGACCGTGGTGCCGCCGACCGGCACCACCGATCCCGACTGCTCCGGCTCACCGGTCACCTGCGCCGGCGGCAATACCGCCACCGCGGGCACCACCGTCAATCGTCCGCAGTTGACGATGACCAAGACCGCCAGCGCGGCCAATTTCGTCGTCGGCACCGCGGCCAGCTACACCCTGCAGGTCAGCAATACCGGCACCGCCGCGACCACCGCGACCGCCACCATCACCGACACCATTCCGACCGGGCTGACCATCGGCACCTTGCCTGCGGGCTGCACCGCGGCGGGTCAGACCGTGACCTGTACCGTCCCCGCGGGCCTCGCCGCAGGCGGCAGCACGAGTTTCGTCATCCCGGTGACGCCGACCGCGGCTGCCGCGGCCAGCGTGACCAACACCGCCACCGTCAGCGGGGGCGGCGATGCCACCTGTCCGGCCGATGCGCGCTGCAGCAGCAGCGTCACCACGGCGGTCGATCGGCCGATCTACAACATCGTCAAGACCCCGGGCACGGTCAGCGGCCCGAACGGCAGCGGCCAGTACACCGTCACCTACACGATCACCGCGACCAACAGCGGCACCGTGGCCGGCACCTACGGCACGGTCACCGACAACCCGGTGTTCTCGTCGAATCTGACCATCCTCGGCGCGAGCTGGACCACCAGCGGCGCCGGCGCGCCGGCCGGCGGCTCTGCGGTGGGGGACGGTCCGTACGTGCTGGCGCCCGCGGGCACCGCGATCGGTGCGGGCGTCACCCATACCTACAATCTCAGCATCACCTTCTTCTTCTCCAACCCGGTGCCGGGCCCGGTCTGCGCGCCAAGCCCCACGCCGGGTTCGGGCCTCTACAACTCGGTCGAATGGTCCTCCGGCGTCGAGACCAGCACCGCCGACAACGCGACCTGCGTCAATCCGCCGGCAACGCCCCCGGTCCTGACCATCACCAAGACCGCGAGCGCCAGCCCCTGGACCGTCGGTGTGCCCGCGTCGTACACGCTGCAGGTCGTCAACAGCGGCGGCTCCGCGACCACCGCACCCACGACGATCACCGACACGATTCCGGCGGGCCTGACCATCGGTACGCTGCCGGCGGGCTGCACCGCGGCGGGCCAGACGGTGACCTGCACCATCGCGGCCGGTCTGGCCGCGAGCGGTGGCAGCACGACCTTCGTGATTCCGGTGACGCCGACCCTGGCGGCGACGCCGAGCGTGACCAATACCGCAAGCATCAGCGGCGGCGGTGACCCGCTCTGCCCCGCGGCCGCGCGCTGCACCAGCACGGCTGGCCCGACCCCGGTCAATGCGCCGCAGCTCACGATGACCAAGACGGCCTCGGCCGTGTCGTTCACGGTGGGCGTGCCGGCGTCGTACACGCTGCAACTGTCGAACACCGGCACTGCTGCGACGACGGCGGTATCGACGATCACCGACACGATTCCGAACGGTCTGACGATCGGCAGCGTGCCTGTGGGTTGCAGTGCGGCCGGTCAGACGGTGACCTGTACGGTGGCTGCGGGTCTGGCTGCCGGGGCGAGTACGGCCTACATCATTCCGGTGACGCCGACCCTGGCGGCCGGTGCGAGCGTGACCAATACGGCGAGCGTGAGCGGTGGCGGCGATCCGACGTGCCCGGCCGATGCGCGCTGCAGCAGCAGCGTGACGACGGCGGTGAACACGCCGCAATTGACGCTGACCAAGACGGCGAGCGCGGCGAGCTTCACGGTGGGCGTGCCGGCGAGTTACACGCTCGCGGTCCAGAACACGGGTACGGCGACCACGACGGCCGGCGCGACG
>JBIJAD010000098.1:0-11408 GCA_044345955.1 Lysobacteraceae bacterium | reverse complement strand
GCGCATGCAGATAGAACTGGCGTTTCGGGATTTGAAGAGCCACCGGTACGGGGTGGGATTCGAAGACAGTCTCAGTCGTTCACCGAAGCGGCTGGCCGTCTTGCTGTTGCTGCACGCGCTGGTCGCGTTTGCGGCATGGTTGCTTGCGAAGGCATTCAGGACGGCTGGCGTGGAGGAAGACCCGCTGACGGCGCGAAAGCGCCATCGCCATCGATACAGCGAGCAACGTCGCGGTCTGGAATGGTTGCGGCGCCGATGGTGGCCGCCGCATCTGATTCGAATCGCGGAAAAAGTGGGGAGAGCTTAGGCATGAAGCCCACCCTACAGAGACTGCGGCGTTGTCGACGCTGCGGTTCGGAGGCCGGAAGCTTCGCAACAGCAAGACCGGTTCAACGACGCCCGAATCGCGCCGCCGCGTGTCGCGTCAACGAGCCTGCGACATCGCCGCCCGCATCGCCGTTGTGGGCAGGCAGGCGCGGGGGTATCAGGCCGGTCGTCGGCGCGCTCGGGGCGTCGATCACGAGAGCCGGCTGTGGGCCGCCGACGATGCGCGGTCGCGCGCTGCAGCCCTGGCCGTACAGCAGCACGGGGGCCTGACTGGTGCGCGCGATGACCACGTCGCCGCAGCCGTCGCTGTTGAGGTCGCCGGTCGCGAAGTAGTTGAGCCGACCCATGAAATTGAAGGCGTTGACGAGGGTCTCGGGCGCGAGGCCTGTCGGCGTCTGCAGGTAATAGCCGATATTGCCCCAGCCGCTGTGCGCGATCGCCAGGTCGGTGCGGCCATCGCGGTTGAGGTCGGCGGCGATCAGGGATTCGGTGCTGCCGCCTCTTTCCCTGGCGAGCTCGGTGGGAGGCCCGAGATTGCCGAGCGCATCCTGCAGGTACACGCGCAGGTTCCCGATGTCCTTCGCTTCATCCAGCGCCAGAGCGCCGCGGCCATCGTCGTTGAAATCGCCGACGACGAGCGATGCCGTGTGGTTGGAGCCCAGCGGCAGGGAGCGCACGATCGGCGCGGCGTAACCGCCCGAGGCCAGAGCCGGGTAGATGTGGAATTCCTCGAGCGGCCGGTTGAAGATCGTGCCGAGCAGGAGATCGTCGAGACCGTCGCCGGTGACGTCGCCCGTCGTGCGCACCGCGGACGCGGGCAGCGGCAGGGTCGAGACGCGGGCGATGACGCCGCGCAGGTTGCCGTGCAGGACGGTGGCCGAGGTATTGCTCGAATCGACGAGGATGTCGCGATAACCGTCGCGATCGACATCGGTGGCGACCAGGTCCGCGGGGTCGCCGACCACGATCGTGCTGGTGGTGAAGCTGCCGTCCGCGTTGGCGCGCAGCACCATGACGCCATCGACAGTGATGGTGACGATGTCGCCGCGTCCGTCGCCGTTGAAGTCGACGATCAGGAGCTGGTAGGCGAGGAAGTTGACCGACTCACCGATCTTGATCGCCGCACCGAGCAGGCCATCCTCGCGCTGGTAGGCGATGTAGATGTCCGTGCGGCTGTTGATCGGGTTTCCGCTTTCGCGCAGGGACAGGAAGACGAGGTCGTCGCGTCCATCGCCGGAGATGTCGCCAACGGCGACGGAGCGCGCCGCAAGGGCCGCGGGATCCGGGAAGAATTGCGGCGCAGTCATCGAGTAGGACGACGGCTGAAGGGGCAGGGTCGGCATCGACGGGGGTGCGACGCCTGCACGACCGCGCGGGCGGGCGCCGGAGGTCGCGACTGTCTGCGGCCGCGGGTTCCACGCCGCGTCCGTCGGCGCACTGTCGTGCGCCTGGGCAGGTCCGCGAACGCGGTCGAACTTCCCCTGCGCCGCCCAGAGCAGGCCCGCGCATGCCACGCCGGCCACGATCACCCACCACGTTCCCGATCGCCTGTACACGTTCATCCCCCTCGTTTCGCAGGCGGATTATATCGGCCGATGCCGGGGCACCAGGGCCGCAGGCCGGGCCATCGACCCGGCAGACGCAGCGAAATGCCCAGGCCGGTTGCGCAGCATCCGGCCCGCAACAGTGTGGTCGTGTCGATCTGCTCCCGATCGAAACCAGGCCCCCTCGCCGGGTCGCTTCCCGACACCGTCCGATCGTGCCTTTACCGGCCTGGCGCGATGCGTGTCCGCCTGGGTGTTGTCGAGGGTGGCGTACAAGTCGCAACAGCCGAGGGGGTCCGGCCGGAACGAAGATCGCGACCGAGAGGACGACCTGTCGGATATGACAGTTTGATGCGATGAAGCATCGGGTGTAATCAGGCAGGATCGGATTGCGCATGTCCGAAACGGAAACGGTTCGACGTTGTGACAGGCGTTGTGGCAGACGACTGCGAAGTTGAGGACACGCGTCGACGTTCGGATCCGCATGTGCAGTGGGAAGACCGCTCTGTTCGTCGGAACCGGGCGTTACGGAGCACCTGGGAGGATGTATGCAGGGGGAGCGCAGAAGGAGCACGGATTGGCTGGCCGCCGCGCGGCGCTGGCAGAACCACGACGAACAGCGCAGCGCCGTCATCGACAAGATCAGGCGCGGCGAAACCGCGGATACGCACGAACGGCACGAAGCGGCGACGAAGCGGGCGGCGATCCTGCAGCCGATCGCGGCCAGCGAGAGCGCGAAAGCGCGGCGGGCCGGTGTCGTCGACTGGCTGGGAACCGGCGCACAGGAAAGGGTGATCGGAACACCGGATTTCGAGCCTCCTGTCTTTCTGGAGCTCGGGCTGGCCGTCAGCCGGGCCGTCTGTCTGGTCCTGGTGCGCGATCGATTGGGCGGCGTGCTCGCCAGCGGCACGGGATTCCTGGTCGCGCCGGAGATCCTGCTGACCAATCATCACGTCATCGCCTCCATCGCCGATGCGGCAGACACGCAGATCACCTTCGATTACCGGACCGCATCGTCGGGCCGGGATCTGCCGACGACGGTGTTCTCGCTCGATCCGACGCGTTTCTTCGCGACGGACGCCGAGCGCGACTGCAGCTTCGTGGCGGTCGGGTCGCGCGTATCGGGCGATTTTTCGATCGGCGACTACCCGTGGCTTCCTCTGGTGGGGCGCACGGGCAAGCTCGAGGTCGGCGATCCGGTCTACATCATCCAGCACCCGGAAGGCGAACGGATGCAATTCGTGCTCAGGGAGAACCGATTGCTGCTGTTGCCGCATATCGGCAACCTGAAAGATCCGGAAGTATTCGCGCACTACGAAGCCGATACGCTCAAGGGATCGTCCGGTGCGCCGGTCTTCAGCAGGTTCTGGGAAGTGATCGCCTTGCATCACCAGGCCATCCCCGCGGTCGATGCACGCGGCAACGTACTGGATGTCAACGGCAATCCCTACAGCGGCTCCGACGACAGCCAGGTGAAGTGGATCGGCAACGAAGGCATACGGGTCTCCGCGCTGACCCGCTACCTCGAAAGCCTCCGCGCGCAGATCGGGGGCGGCGGCCGGGAATTGCTGGAGTCCGTACTCCGCAGCGAGCGACCCGACTATGTGGAACTGGCCCGCCGCGTGCTGCAACCTGCCCATGAATCCAGGATCGCGTTCTCCCAAGGTGGCACCATGTCGACATCGAATCGCATCGAACTGACCATTCCGCTCCATATCTCGCTCAGCCTCGGTGCTCCGCTGCCTGTCGGTGCGACCGTCGACGTCCGATCGGCGCCAGCCACCGGTTCCCCGGCTCCGGAAAAGCCTCCCGCGGAATCGACGTCGACTCCCGTCGCAGCGGTCGAGATGCCGCTTTCGCCCGATCTGCAACAGAGGAAAAGCGAAGCTTTCACGATCCTGGAGGCGAGCCGCCAGCGGACCTATTACGACCGCAGCGGGGACGAGAGGGATCGCGACGCCTACTATGCCGAGATTCAGCTCGGGGCGGATGCGGCCGATAACTTTCGCGCGCTGTCGGAGTTGCTGGAGTCCACGCACGGGACCGAACCGCGTTATGCCCCATCGACGCAACTGTATCCATGGGTGGACTTGCATCGCCATGACGGCAAGCTCGTGATCAAGAGCATCTACAGCGGACAAGTGTTCGATGCCTGGGAATTCCTCGAAGAAGCCTTCCGCATCGAGGCCAGGCGGGAGTCGCTGCGGCGGAACATGCGGTTGAACGAGGCTTTCGGCATCGTGCCGGAGCAGGCGCTGGAGGATCTGCTGGAAGCGAATGCGCCGTACAACTGCGAGCATGTCGTGCCGCAGTCCTGGTTCCGCAAGCGCGAGCCGATGCGTGGCGATCTGCACCATCTCTTCGCCTGCGAATCGGGTTGCAATTCCTTCCGCGGAAATCACGCGTACAACGAATTCGCTGAAGACGAAGCGTTCCGCGACAAGTGCGGGCGACGCGAGCCGAACCGGTTCGAACCCACGGCCGGAAAAGGGCCGGTGGCGCGCGCCACGATGTACTTCCTGTTGCGATACCCCGGCGGCATCGATCTGTCGTTGAGCAAGATGGACGAGGGTCGGCTGGACGATCTGATCCGATGGCATGTGGGCGATCCGGTTTCCGAGTACGAAAAGCATCGCAACCAGGCCATTTTCGCCGTGCAGGGGAATCGGAACCCCCTGATCGATCATCCGGACTGGGTGGAATCGATCGACTGGACGCTGGGACTCGACGGGCTGTAGAGCCGCAAGCCGGGTCATCGACCCGGCACCCCGCACCGACATCGCCGATTGCGCAGCCCGGATCTGCGCACGGCCATTCCGCGCTCGCCTGTCGCTGCCCGCTTTCGTCCCGTGTCCGGTTTGTCGTGCGTTCGCGTTGACTGGAAGGCAGGCCCGATGAGGCCGTCGATGTCGCGGCCGGCGATGCGGTTTTTGCGTGGCGCGGCTTTCGTGCATCGATGGCGATGGCGGCGCTAGTGCCGACGAGAGCATGTGGAAGCCCAGCCCGCCGACCGATTGGGGGCGAGCGATCTGAAATCTGGTGACGACGGGCGAAGCGAGCTTCACGCTCGACGATGTCGACGCGGTGTGGAGATGGATCAAGACCAACACGGCCGTTCGCGATCGGTTCCTCCCATGAGCCGGCCCACGATGTCCGCGCGCAACAACCCTGCCATGTTCGAATTCGTCGGTCCGAGCGAGTCCGCACGATGGATACGCCGCTGCAGGGTGTATGGGCGAAGGGTCATGCACCTTTTTCGAGGCACCCGGCCGCCGACACGCATCGCGGCGCATGACGCCTGCGACTGATGCGCCCTACTAGGGTCTCGGATCGTGACGGGTGGTTGCGTCGGGATGATGCGGGCAGCAGATCCTGCGTCCACTGCACGACGCCTCATCCCGCCACCACCTCCGCAATCAACTTGTCGCGCAGCACCAGGCTGGGTTGGCCACCAGGGCGCAGGGCGAAGACGCCGAAGCCGTTGGAATAGAGCACGCCGCCGTCGGCGGTGAGGTCGAAGGAGGCGACGTGGCTGGCGAGGATGCGTTCTTCGCCCTGTTCGCTGCGCCAGACCAGTTTCCAGGTGTCGGGGACCAGCGAGGGCACGCCGTGCACGCGTTTGCTGCTGCGCATCGCGGCTTCGGCGTCGATGCGTCGGCCCTTGAGCAGGATGTCCTTGAGGTCGGCGTCGTGCTGCGGGCCGGTCGCGGAGGTCAGCGGTTTGCGCGAATACACCAGCGACTGGAAGTTGAGGAAGTGGAACAGCGTGCGCAGGAGGCGGAACGGGAACAGCACTGCATCGAGCAGGATGTCGCTGCCGCCGTAGCGTTGTCCCTCGTACGGCCGGCGGATGAACAGCAGCGCGCCGTCGGGCGCGACCCGCGGCTGCAGGAAGTCGAACTGCGGGTCCTCGAAGACGGGGGTGAGTTCGCCGGTGCCGGTGTCGAGCAACTGGATCGAGGCCGGTCCGATCGCGACCACATGGCCTTGCGGGCCGCGCGCGAGTCCCGCCGACTGGAATACCAGTCGAGCATCCCGCCGCCCGTCCTGCCCGGGCACCCAGCATGGCGAGGTGTCGATGGTGTCGCCGCCGGTCAGCGCGCGCGGGTTCTCGCCTTCCACGCTCATGGTGACGATGTCGGCAGCGCCGTTGCCGGACTGCTGGCTGCACAGCAACTGCGTGCCGTCGGCGCTCAGGCGCAGGTCGTCGAGCAGCAGATTCTGGCGATGGATCAGGCGGCGTTCCCGGCCGCTGGCGAGGTCCTGTTCGAACAGCCCGCCCATCGCCTGATCGCGCAGGAAATAGATCAGCCGCCCGTCGGGCGCGAACTGCACCGAGGTCGCCTGCAGCGGCAGTTCGCGACTCGGCCCGTCGCGCCAGTTGCCGCCGGCGCGCACCGAAAAGGTCGTGCCCTGCTTCCACGCATGGCGCTCGCGGGAGCGCTCCAGCCGGTCCATCGCCGCCTGCACGTGCGGGCTGTGGATCTCGCGCGGCGCTTCGCCCGCATCGGCATAGAACAGCTTGCCGTTGGCGACGAACGCGACACGCCTGGTGCTGGCTTCGGCCTTGGGCGGCGCCCAGCCCTCGGCGCCGGCGGGTTCGCGCCTGCGCTGGCCGAGCAGGAAATACAACACGACCGCGACGACGACAGCGATGAGGAGCAGATGCATGACAGTGGGACCCAAGGGGCGCTGCGGGCATTCTCCACCGCGGGTCGGGGGGCGTCCAGACGCGGCATGCCGGGCCATTTGAGTGCCGGGGGGGTGGGGAGTAGGATGGCCCGTCACGGAACACGGCGTCGGGCCGGCAGGGAACGCATCGCATGCAGAACGTCTTCATCCTGTCGGTGATCCTGCTCACCTCGCTCGGTCTGCTGGGTCAATGCCTGGCCAACCGCAAGGCGAAGCGTGCGGAGTTCCTGTCGTTTCCGATCGGCGTGTTCATCATCACCCAATATCCGTTCTGGGCCACGTTGGGCGCGTATCGCCAGGACTGGACCTTGTTCGGAATCATGATCGTGCTCGGCCTGCCGAGTTTCTGGCTGAGCCTGCAGTACTTCCGCTACGAATGGCCGCGGCGCAGCGGGCCGCTGGCGCCGGAAGAACGCTTCTCGCTGGCGCTGCTGATCGTCGGTTTCGCGCTGTTGGCGACACTGCTGATCCGCTCCGGTCCGGAAACCGCGCTGGCCGCGACCGGCGCGTTCTTCACCTGCTGCCTGATGATCTACAGCTATCTGGTGAAACTGTGGAAAGTCTGGCGCGGACAGCAGACCCTCGAAGGCCTGAGGCTGGTGGCGCTGGTGATTCTTGCGCTGTGCTACGGAGTGATGTTCGTGTACGGCCGCAACAACGGCATTCCGTTGATGAAGATCGCCTATCTGTTCGCCGAGATCTGCGTGTTGCTGGCGATCGCGTACAAGCTGCTGTCCCCGACGAAAACCGCGCAGACGGCCTGAGCGCGCCGCGACGGCATCGCGCGCTGTCGGCGGGTGCCGGATGCGGAAGCCGCACGGGCAGCGCGCGGCCGGACGTCAGCGCGGCCAGTGCGCGGCCCAGGCATCGAGCAGATCGAACAACCAGCGTTCGGCGGCCAGATGAGTCGCGCGCGCATGCGCATCGTCGCTGTCCGCCGGCGGCAGCGGGCAATCCCGGCCGAACGCGGCGTGCAGCGCGGCGAGCGCGGCGGCATCCCATTCGGGATGGAACTGCAGGCCGATCACCCGCGGGCCGGCGCGAAACATCTGGCACGGCCAGCCGTCGCTGTGCGCGAGCCCTTCCGCACCCGGCGGCACTGCATGGCCGCGCGCGTGCCATTGCAGGAAGCGGCGCACGCTGCCGTCGGCGAAACGCACCTCGCACCAGCCGGTTTCTTCCGGCCCGAGCACGGCGACGACGGCGCCCAGCGCGGCAGCGATGGTCTGCGCGCCCAGACAGACGCCGAGCAGCGGAACGCAGGCGGCGATCGCGCTGCGGACGCGCTCGATGCCGCTGCGCAGCCAGGGCGGCGGCGCATCCACATTCGCCGGCCCGCCCAGCAGGATCCAGGGCCTGGACGGATCGGGCGCGGGCCACGTCCCGTGCGTCGCGTCGAACACGTCCACATCGATGCCGCGCGCTCCGGCCCAGCGCGCGATGCGCGCCGGGCCTTCGGCCGGGTGATGCTGCGCGACGAACAGGCGGCGACGCATCGCGATCTCAACGCAGGTCGCCGGTTTCGCGATGAATCTCGACGCGCACGCTCGCATCATGCATGCGCAGCGCGCGATCGAGCGCGTCGCCGCTCGCGGTCAGGCCGTCCGCAGCGTCGGCCGCGAGGGTCAGCGTGTCCGGAATCGGCCGACGGCCGCGCCGCAGCGCGAGCACGTGATCGGCGCCGGGGCGCGCAGCGATGCGCAGCAGCAGGAACTGCTCGCGGGCGCGGGGACCGGCAGCGATCCGCAGATAGTCGAGTGTGGGCGCCGGGCGCGGCGCGGGATCGAGATCGCGGAACACCGGCACCGCGATCACGCGCACCACGACATCGCGATGCCGGGCGACGCCGCCGCGCTCGAAATGACCTTGGACGATCCCGGCGCGGAAACTGCGCAGCGGTGCGGCCGCGCCGGGCGCGAGGCGGCGCAGGTCGAAGCGTTCCGGCACGAGCGTCCACACCGCCGGCTCGCGCGCGAGCGCGTCGCCGATCCGACGTTCGAGCGCGGCGTCGTCCAGCGCGATCCGCAACACCACCTGCATGTCGTGCGGCGCATGGAACATCGGCAGATGCGAAGCGAACAGGCTGTCGCGGCCGCCGAACAACAGCATGCCGTGCACGCCGAGCGCCGCCGGTGCCGCGCCGGGTGCGGGCGTCGCATCGCCCGGTTCGGCCGCGGGCGCACCGGCGCGGACCGCACCCGCCAAGGCCGCGCCGACGAAGGCAGCGGCGACGAAAGCGATCATCAGCATCGACGGCAGCGCCCGCGCGCGTCTGCGCAGCGCGGCGTTCATGCCGCCACCAGCCGCTTGCCGCGATGGCTGGCGGTGAACAGCGCCTGCAGCACCGCCGGCAGGGTGTCGAAACCGTGGGTGATGGTCTGTTCGAACACGATCTCGCCGCGTTGCACCCACGGGCCGACCGTGGCGAGCATCTCGTCCATGCGGTGCAGATAGTCGCGGGCGAGGATGCCCTGCATCGTGGCGCGCTGGTACAGGAAGTGGTGGGTGAAGCGCGGCCCGCTTTCGGGCGCGTCGAGGCCGCCGCCGTACTGGCTGATGGCGCCGCAGATCACGATCCGCGCCCGGCGCCGGATCGTCGGCATCACCGCATCGCTGATCGCGCCGCCGGTGTTGTCGAAATAGACATCGACGCCGCCGACCGCCTCGCGCAGTGCGGCTTCCAGCGCGCCGGCATCGGAATACGCGCGATGATCCAGCGCGACATCGGCACCCAGCGTCTCGCGCAGCCACCGGCATTTGTCGGCGCCGCCGGCGATCGCCACCACCGTCGCGCCGGCGCGTTTGGCGAACTGCAGCACCAGCGAACCGACCGCGCCGCCCGCAGCCGACACCGCGACGACGTCGCCGGGCCGCGGCCGGCCGGCCTCCATCAGCCCGAACCAGGCGGTGCGGCCGGGCATGCCAAGCACGCCGAGTGCGGTCGACGGCGACGCGATCGCGGGGTCGAGCCGGCGCAGGGTCGAGGTGTGCGCCCTGGCGTGGGTCTGCCAGCCGAGCGGACCTTCCACCCAGTCGCCGGCGGCCAGCCCGGGATCGCGACTGGCGAGCACCCGGCCGACCACCGCGGCGGCCTGCACGGCATCCAGCGGATGCGGCTCGGCGTTCCAGGTCGGGCGGCGCGACTGATTGATGCGCATGTAGGGATCGACGCTCCAGAACGCCGCTTCGATCAAGGCTTCGCCCTCGGCCAGGTGGACATCGAGCGGGACCTCGACGCAGGTATAGTGCTCCGGGCCCACGAGGCCGTCCGGGACGCGGGTGTAGCGCCATTGGCGCGTGGTCGTGGGCAGCGGCGTGGTCATGGGCGGGTCGGCGCGGGGCGGGGAACGGTCCGGTCGCACAGTCTCGCCGGGGGGACAGTTTCCGGAAAAGCGAATCCGGATCGACAACCGTTGCGCCGTACGCAAACATCGGCAGGCCCGATCGCCGAACACTGCGCCCATGGAACTTGCCGACCTACCGCTGTTTCTCGCCGTCACCCGTCACGGCAGCCTGCAGGGCGCCGCCGACGAGGTCCATCTGACCCCGTCGGCGCTGTCGCGGGCGATCCGGCGCCTCGAAACCTCGCTGCGCACGCCGCTGTTCGACCGCAGCGGGCGCGCGCTACGGCTCAACGCCGAGGGCGAACGCCTGCGCCAGCGCGCGCTGGCCCTGGTCGATCTCGCCGAACAGACCCGCGCCGAATTCCGCGGCACCCGGCATCGCGTGCACTGCCGGATCGCCGCGCCGGGCGTGCTGCAGTGGACCTATGCCGACGCCCTGGCCGGGGCGCTGGCGGTGTGCGGCCCACAGGCGAGCCTGGCGTTGGCGCCGGTGTTCGAGGACGAAGCCCTGGCGCAGTTGGCCCGCGGCGAAGTGGAGCTGGCCCTGGTCAGCGCCCAGGCGCTCGCCTCGGGGCCGAACGGGCATGTCGCGGCCGCGTTGGAGCAGCGGCCGCTGGGCACGTTGCGCATGCGTCTGGCCTGCGGCCCGGATCATGCGCTGGCGAAGCATCGCCGGGTGGCTCTGGACGCGGTGCTTGATGCCGATTTCGCCGCCCCCACGCGCTCGCTGTTCTGCGGACTGCCGCGCGGCGGCGGCAGCGACGGCTGGCGCGAAGACCGGCTGCCGCGTCGGGTGCGCTACTGGGTGGACGATCTGCAGGTGCTGGTCGATCTGGTGCGCCGCGGCCACGCGCTGGCCTATCTGCCCGAAGCGGTGCTCGCGCGCGGCGGACTGCGCGCGCTGGAGGTCGAGGACTGCCCCTACACCTGCGAAGAACAGGCCCTGCTGTTGTGGCGGCCGGCGCAGGCGAGCGGCTGGCTGCAGCGCTTCGTCGATGCGATGGGTGTCGCGCTGACCGCGCCGCCGACCGTCTGATCGCGTTCGTCGTCGCGAAGGACGCGGGAATGCGGACCCCCCGCACGCGGGGCGTCCGCTCTGCCTGCAGGCCGCGTCAGCGCCGCATCGAGGCGAAGAACTCGTCGTTGGACTTGGTGTTCTTCATCTTGTCGAGCAGGAATTCCATCGCCGCGATCTCGTCCATGCCGTGCAGCAGTTTGCGCAGGATCCAGATCTTCTGCAGCAGATCGGGTTCGATCAGCAGGTCCTCGCGGCGGGTGCCGCTGAGGTTGACCGCGATCGCCGGGTAGACGCGTTTTTCGGTGATCCGGCGGTCGAGGTGGATTTCGCTGTTGCCGGTGCCCTTGAATTCCTCGTAGATCACCTTGTCCATCGCGCTGCCGGTGTCGATCAGGGCGGTGGCGATGATGGTCAACGAGCCGCCTTCCTCGACGTTGCGCGCGGCGCCGAAGAAGCGCTTCGGGCGATGCAGGGCGTTGGCGT
>JBIJAD010000096.1:0-11429 GCA_044345955.1 Lysobacteraceae bacterium | reverse complement strand
AGCAAATTCTTCTGGGAATCCGATCAATTTTAGAAATTTATGCTTGTCCATGATTCACTCGTCGACTGGGCACACGTCGTCACCAAGATCTGGATTAGCCTCGCACATCAGGCCAGCGCTTCCTCCATTGGCATCGTATTCAAGTCTAATTGCTAGTGGGCTAATTGCTTTCCCGGTCGCAGACGAAACCAACCGTCCGTCGACTAACCTAAAAAACCACCCTCTTTTGAAGACGCCAATAGCACGACGTCGGATCAAGTTCTTTTGGCGATTACTCAAGTTAGCGCAAGCCCTTCGCATCTCATCTGTCATCTTTCTCTCGTCTTCTGGGGAGAATGGTCTGAAAGTTCGAATATTGATTCTAGGGCCATCATTAGATCCGAGGTGTACATGGGCCGGGCCATGTTCCGCTCGATACGAAGTCACATTCGGCCCCGGGTTGGCGTGGAAAGTGACCGAACTGCCAGGGATTTCCAAGTTGACTAGTCCATGTTTATCAATCGAAGTAGTTGGTCGGCCAGACACATACCCGTACGTGCTGATCCCCCCGGCGAGACCGATCGGATCACTCTGCACATACCTGCCGGTCGCCGCATCGTAATCCCGGAAGTAGTTGTAGTTGAACCCAGTCGCGCTGTCGTGTTGCTGGCCCGGGAAGCGCAGGTCCAGCACGAACGCGGTGCCGTCGCCGTCGGGGTCTTCGTTCGGCTTCTCGTCGCCGAAGGCTTCGCCGCTCAGCTCCCAGCGCCACACCACCGTGCCGTGGCTGCCGCGGGTCGGGTCGACCACCGTCCGCGGTGTGCCCAGCGCGTCCGCTTCGATCGTGTAGGCGCGGAACATGCCGTTGACGTTCGCCAGCAGGCCGACCGGAAGGTTGTCCAGCCAGATCGCTTCCTGGATCGGCCAGCCGTTCGCGTCGTAGTCGCCGAGCCAGCGGCCGGACGGGTCGAACACGGTATGCACGGTCTTGCTGCCGCCCTGACGATACACCCGCTCGCCCGCGCCGGTGTAGCGGTAACTCATCGCCGGCACGCCATTCACCGCCAGCCCCGACAGCCGGTTCGCGGCACTGTAACTGAACGTGCGCACCGGGTCGCCGTTCGCCGGCGGCAGTGTGTCGCCGCCATCGGTCGATTGCAGCGTGCCTTCGTAAGCGGCGCTTTCGGTCTCGCCCCCGCCGCCGCCCGGTGGCGGGTCGATCACCTCCACGCTCATCGGTGCGATCCGGACCAGATGGCCCGTGACATCATGCGTGCGCTCGTCCCCGCTGACCGAGTACAGATGATGGTTCCACAGGAAGTAGTGATAGCTCCCCGACAACCACTGCGTCGTCGTCTGCGACGTGCAGCCTGTGCCCGTAGGTGAACACTTTTCCTCGACCACGACGCGGCGACGTCCGTGCGCAGTGCGGTTGCCGGTCTTGTCGTAGTCGTAGCGCTGCCACACCACGTCCGCGGCGTCCTTCGCCTCGATCAGACGATCGAGCCCGTCGTAGCCGTAAATCCGGATGGGCGGTTCGCCCTGGTTGCCATCGCGCAGACGCTTGAGATTGCCGACCGCATCGAACTCGTAGCCCACGCTCAGGCCGTCGATCGGGGTCCCGTTCGCGGCTTGCGCCTGCACGACGCCGGGTTGGCCGCTCAGGTTCTGCGTGCGCACCAGCACGCGGGCATTGCCCTGCGCGGTCCACGACTCCCAACGCGCGGGGCCGCCGAAGGGGTGGTAGAGCACATTGGAGACGATCTTCCTGCGCGGCTGGCCCTCGGTGGTGACGCCGATTTCCTTCACCCGGCCCTGCGCGTCGTGCACGTAATCGAGCACTGCACCGCCCGGGGTGGTCATTGTCTGCAGCCGACCATTCGCCGCGTACTGCAAGTGCAGGACGAAGGTCTTGCCCTGGGTGCGCTGCACCTTGCGCACCAGATCCCCGTAGCGGTTGTAGCAGTACGTCGTGCTGCCGCTGCCGTCGGTCATCTTCGCCAGACGGCCGACGAGGAAGGTCTCGCCCGCGGCGCAGTCCGGTTGCGCGGTGTCGTAGAGCCAGGTCTCGTTGAGGGAGCTGTCCTGCGGATAGCTGACCGTGGTGACGCGATTCAGCGCGTCGTAGGCGAGCGATTTCTGGCGGCCCTCGGCATCGGCGCTCTGGCGCAGGTTGCCGGCGGCGTCGTGGTTCGCAGTCGTCTGGCCGGTGTCCGGACTGGTCTGCTGTCGCAGATCGCCGAAGGCGTTGTAGGTGTATTGGGTCTGCAGCCCGTTGGGATCGGTGACCCGGGTCGGGCGATCGAGACTGTCGTAGAGCGTACCGATGGTGGCGCGGTCGGGCGCAGTAGTCGCGGCGGTCGCGTTCTGCACGGTGGACAGCACGCGATCGAGCGCATCGAGGCTGTGCACGGTCTCACGGCTCAGCGCATCGACCGTGCGTTCGAGCCGGCCTTCGGCGTCGTAGTGATAGGTCATCGTCGCCGGCGCGCCCGGCGTCTGCGCCTGCGCGTCGCGCACTGCGCGCAACCGCCCGAGCGTGTCGTGGCTGCGCGCCAGCGTGCGACGCAGCGCGCCGCTGGTATCGAAGGTCTCCTCCTTCGTCCGGTCGCCGGCGGTATTCAGGGTGTAGACGATCGCATTGCCCGCGTTGTCGGCGATCGTGGTCAGACGGCGCGCGTCGTCGTAACCGAACAGCAGGAAGGCGCCGTCCGGCTGGATCATCTTTTTGATCGCACCGTCCGGCCAGTAGTCCATGCGCACGACGCGATCATCGCTCTCGCTGCCGTCGTCGACGCCGCGGACCTTGGTCGCGGCGGGTCGTCCGCGCGGGTCGTACTCGATATCGGTGATGACGCCGTTGGCATCGCGCAGCGACCGCACCCGTCCCGCGTTGTCGCGGGTCAGCACTTCGACCGTGTGCCCCAGTGCATCGGTCGTCTTCCACAGGTCGCCCTTGCGCCAGGCGCAGGTCGCCGGTGCGCCGGCGCAGTCGGGATGGTCCGCGGTGCGGTAGGCGAACGTGATCGTATCCGCAGTGTCCGTCCGCGGGCCGTCGATGCCGCGCAGCAGACCGACCTGCGGACAGAGGCCGGCGTCCACGTCCGTCTGCTCGCAGTAGCTCAGGACCGTGGTCCGGGTCTCGCCGCCGACGATATCGCGCAACGTGATCGCGATGGGCTGCAACCGCGCATTGCGCGCGATCCGGGTCTCCAGCGGGCCGTCGCGGGTCATCAACACGCGGTTGCCCGCCAGCGAACGCCGGATCTCGCGCTCGCGCTGCTCCGACCGCCCTTCGGCCTCGCGGATCGTGTGGATCAGCGCCGGCTCGCCGCTGACCGCGTCCGTCGCCTCGACGTAGAGGTGACGGGTGACGACGCCGTTGCGGTCGGTCGAGGTCTGCAGCCGACGGCGGAAGTCGCTCGCCAACGGCGCGTAACTGCGGCTTGCGCTCTTGCCGTCGAAACTGCTGGAGGACAACTGCCGATAGGGTTCGCCGGCCGCATCCGGGGTGATGCCGTAGGTCGTCTGCAGACCGCGCGCATCGGTGACGATCGCGCCGCCGCTGGCCGGATACGTGAAACTGCGGCCACCGACATCGCCCGCGTAGCGGCTGGAGACCATCCGCCCGCGCGCGTCGTAGTCGTAAGTGCTGTAACGGGCGCCGGCGATGCTCACCCCGGTCAGATGCCAGGGGAAGCGCGCGTCCTCGTAGTGGTAACGCCGCTGCGTTTGATCGGCGAAAGTCGCCGTCTCCAGCAAACCGTCGGCGCGATAGCCGTAGCTCGCCAGCGGCGCACCATCGAGAGCGATCGATGCGATCCGCGGCTCGATCGACGTTTCGGAAGGCAGATAAGCCAACGCCAGCCTGCGCCCGGTCGAATGCACGATCGCGACCAGGCGATTCAAGGCATCGTGCTCGTAGGTCAGCGCCGTGCCGTCCTCGAACCGCTGCGCGGTCATCCGGCCGCGGACGTCGAACGCCACCACCCGATCGGCCAGATGCAACGTCCACGGTCCGGCACCGGTGAGACGATCGCCGCTGCCGTCCACCGCCTAGCGGTATCCGGAAAACGCCTTGAGCGGCACCTCCGCCCCATCCTCGCGCACCAGACCGATCGCACCGTTCGACCCCAGCGCCAGACGCATCACGTGATCGTGGGTCCAGCCGCGCCCCAGCCCGCCGCGACTGGTCGCGGTGCCGGAATGGTAGGTCCGCACCAGCGCGACCCACCCCAGATCGAAGTCCGCCGGCTCCGGCTAGTATTTCTCGCCGTTGGCGACGTCCACCGGGTTGCCCACCTTCGTGCAGCCCATCGCGCAGGCCACCGGCCGCGAGGCGATCGTCTGGGTCGAACCGCCGCCACAGACGCCTTCGCTGCCGTTCCACGACAGCCCCCCGGGGCACGTCAGGTCGCGTTCGCGGAACATCGTCGTGCCGGACGGCGAGTAGGAACACCCCGAATAAGTCGCCGAGTAGACCCTTTTTTCTTGGTTCGACGGACCGTTGCTCCAGCCGCTGGTGCGCGTCCACTCGCCATTCGGGACAACGCTGACATGTGAGCAACCATTCCGGTCGCTCTCGATCTGGTAATGGATCTTCAGTCGGTCGTAGGCTTCCTGCTCGGTCAGCGAGTCGATGGTGCTGCCTAGGTTCCGATACATCCACACCGTCTCCGACGGCATCGCCGCACCGCGCCAGTAGTGATACAGCGTCTCGCTGTCGCGGATCTCGATATCGCGGATGTAACGATGGCTGGCGTAAGCGGCCAGCATCGCGGCTTCGGCCGCGGCCTGGGAATCGTATTGCGCGCCGGCGTAGCCCCACGTCCGCACGCTTTCCTGCGCCGCGGCGGCGCATGCGAACAGCAACGGCAGCAGCGACCACAGCGCCGGCAGCCATCGCGATCGCTCGTCTCTCCGCACCGACGGCACGGCCCCTTCCCGAAGACCCGCTTCCCGCACCGCCGTACCCCTCTGTCCCGCCATCGCCACACCCTTCATCCCGCCCCTGTCGATATCGTGCGTCTCGTACCCACCCGCGTCCGCGCACGCATGGCGCTCGACGGCCCGAGGCTTACGACGCTAGAAAAGGCGCAGCGGCATGTCAAGCACGCCGCAGGGCTTTCGTTTCAGCGCTTCCAGCCCAGGCCGATGCTGAACGCCCGCCCTTCCGCCGGCTCGAAGAAGCGACCGTTGGCCTCGTTCACGATCACCGACCCCGCCGCCTCGCGATCGAACAGGTTGTCGATGCGCGCGAAGGCGTGCCAGCCGGAGGTCTTCGCACGCCAGGTCGCGCGCAGGGCGAAACGGGCGTGGCCGGAAGCCGCGTCGCTGTTGCGGTCGTCGACCGCGATCGCGCCGAGCGCGCGCGTTTCAAACGCGGCCGACCAGCGCGCATCGCCGCTGCGCCACTGCAATTCGGCGAACGCGTCACCGCGCGGGATACCGGGCATGCGGTTGCCGGCGGCGACACGCCGGGTCTCGCCCTGGGCGACGAAGACGAAATCCTCGACGAAACGCGCGTCGGTCCAGCTCGCGGCGAGCGCGTAGCGCCACTGCCCACCGATGCCACCGGACAAGCCCAGCTCGGCACCCTCACGACGGGTGGCGCCGGCATTGGCGAAGCTGGCGCGACCACCGCGGTTGAGTGCGGGCACGATCTCGTCGCGACCGTCGACGCGATACAGCGCGAACGAGGCCTGATGCCGTGCACCGCGCCAGCGCGCGCCTATTTCGAGCGCACGGGTGCGCGAGGGTTCGAGATCGCGATTGAGCCCGGCGCTGCCGTCCGGACGATAGGCCTGTTCGTTGAGGGTCGGGGTTTCGAAACCTTCGCCGACACTGGCGAATACTTCGCCGCGCGCGAACGCACGCACCGCACCCAGCGACCATGCGCTGCGCGCATCGCGACGATCGCCGCTGTCGTCGCCGTTGCCGAGGAAACGGTCGCGGCTGTCGATGCGCAGCCACGAACGGCGAACACCGAGCAATGCGGTCCAGTGCTCGGCGAAAGACAGATCGCCGGTCGCGTAGGCATCGACGGCATCCAGGCGGTTGCGTTCGTCGCGACGCAACCGGCCGCGCACGCCGAGCGTCGGTGTCGCGACACTGCCGACGTAATTCTCGTAGCCGCGGCGAATCTCCTGCAACTGCGCGGCCTCGATGCCCAGACCGAACGCAGCGCGCGCACCCCGCCAGCGCAGACCGGCATCGACGCCGCCGCTGTCGCGACGCAGATCGATCACGCCGCCGGCGCTGCCCGCCGCGCTCTGCGCAGTCGGCGGCACCGACAGGAACTGTTCGACCTCGCGCGCTGTGCGATACGCGACGATCCGCCATTCCGGCCCGTTCGCGGACGCGCTGCGCCAATCGATGCCGAGCTGATCCTCGCGCACGGTCTTGCGGGTATCGAAACGCTGCGCGACCGGGTCGGTGCCGTCGGGATCGCGATCGAAGGCCTCGCGGGTCAGACCGAGCGGGTCCTGCGCCTGCGGCAGACGCAGACCGTTCGCGACCAGACGCAGGCGTCGCTCCGGGCGATCCGACCATTCGGCGATGGCGTTGAACTGATGCCGGCGCGCGGCGCTGTGCGGACGTGCGCCGTCGGTGGCGAAACTCGACACCGCCCCGCGCCAGCGCCAGGCATCGCCCGCGTCGCCGCCGTCGGCACGCGCATCGATGCGGCGACTGCCATGACTGCCGGTCCAGCCCTCGAATTCGACACCCGGCGGCGCGTCGAGCACGCTCTCGCCGACGATCGCACCGCCCGCGGCGTTGCCGTACTGCAGTGCGAGCGGGCCGCGCAGCACTTCGATCCGATCGAGCGAGGACAGCGGAAACGCCGCGGCCTGGCCCTGCCCGTCGGCGGCGCTGGAAGGTATGCCGTCGACCACCAGGCGGATGCCGCGGATGCCGAAGGTCGAACGCGCGCCGAAACCGCGCGACTGGATCTGCAGATCCTGGGCGTAGTTGCCGCGGTCCAGTGCGGTGAAACCGGGCACGCGCTGCAGCGCTTCGGACAGATTCACCTCGCGCTGGCCGTCGCGCAGCGCGGCGCGATCGAGTACCGCGGCCGAACCGGGCAACGCCGCCAACTGGCGCGACGCGCCGACCACGCGCACGGTATCGAGGGTGTCCGCTGCGGCCGTCTCGCCGTCGTCGGCAGGCGATTGCGCCGTCGCGCGCAGCGGCATCGCGCAGGACAACAGCAGCATGGGCAGAAGATGGCGGCGCATCGGCCGATTATGGCCCAGCACGGACACGCACGCAGGGGCGCAGATCGCAGCGTTCATGCTCCCGAAACGACGATGCCCGCCGTTCGCACGGCGGGCATCGGGGACGGCGCGAGGCGGACCGGATCAGTCGGCCAGGCCTTCGCCCTCGGCCACGGCCTTCATCGACAGGCGGATGCGGCCCTGCTTGTCGACTTCCAGCACCTTGACCTTGACCACGTCGCCTTCCTTCAACTTGTCGCCGACCCGCTCCACGCGCTCGTTCGAAATCTGCGAGACGTGGACCAGACCGTCCTTGCCCGGCAGGATGGTGACGAACGCGCCGAAGTCCATGATCTTCGCGACCTTGCCTTCGTAGATGCGACCCGGCTCCACGTCGGAGACGATCTGGTCGATGCGCGCCTTCGCGGCCTGGGCGGCGGCGGCATTGACCGAAGCGATGACGATGGTGCCGTCGTCCTGGATGTCGATCTGGGTGCCGGTTTCCTTGGTGATGCCCTGGATCGTGGCGCCACCCTTGCCGATCACTTCGCGGATCTTGTCCGGATGGATCTTCATGGTCAGCAGGCGCGGCGCGTATTCGCTGAGCTCGGCGCGCGGCGTGGTGATCGCCTTGGCCATCTCGCCGATGATGTGCATGCGGCCGGTCTTGGCCTGGGCCAGCGCGACCTTCATGATCTCCTCGGTGATGCCCTGGATCTTGATGTCCATCTGCAGCGCGGTCACGCCGCGCTCGCTGCCGGCGACCTTGAAATCCATGTCGCCGAGGTGGTCTTCATCGCCGAGGATGTCGCTGAGCACGACGAAACGATCGTCTTCCTTGATCAGGCCCATCGCGATGCCCGCGACCGGGCGCTTGACCGGCACGCCGGCATCCATCAGCGCGAGCGAGGAGCCGCAGACCGAGGCCATCGACGAGGAACCGTTCGACTCGGTGATCTCGGAGACCACGCGCACGGTATAGGGGAAGGCTTCCAGCGTCGGCATCATCGCCAGCACGCCGCGCTTGGCGAGGCGGCCATGGCCGATCTCGCGGCGCTTCGGCGCGCCGAAGCGGCCGGTCTCGCCGACCGAATACGGCGGGAAGTTGTAGTGGAACAGGAAGTTCTCCTTCCACTCGCCACCGACGTCGTCGATGATCTGGCCGTCGCGCGCGGTGCCCAGCGTGGTCACGACCAGCGCCTGGGTCTCGCCGCGGGTGAACAGCGCGGAACCATGCACGCGCGGCAGCACGCCGACCTTGCAGGTGATCGGGCGCACGGTGTCGAGCGCACGACCATCGATGCGGATCCGGGTGTCGAGCACGGCGTCACGCATGGTGCGGTATTCGAGTTCGGCGAACTCCTTGGCGATCTCGCCGGCGTTGCCCCAGCCTTCGGCTTCGGCGCGCAGCGCCAGCGCGGCGACGGTTTCCTTGCGGATCGCGCCGATCGCTTCGCGACGCTGCAGCTTGTCGCGGACCTGGAAGGCCTCGGCGAGTTGGCCGCCGACCGCCTGCCTGACCGCGGAGACCAGGGTGGCGTTCTTCTCGGGCGCCTGCCAATCCCACGTCTGGGTACCGGCTTCGGTGACCAGTTCGTTGATCGCCTGGATCACGACCTGCTGCGCCTTGTGGCCGAACACCACCGCGCCGAGCATGACCTCCTCGGAAAGCTCCTTGGCTTCCGATTCGACCATCAGCACCGCCTGCGAGGTACCGGCGACGACCAGCTCCAGCTCGGATTCCTTCAGCTCGCTCAGGCTCGGGTTGAGGATGTACTGGCCATCCTTGTAACCGACCTTGGCGGCGCCGATCGGGCCCTGGAACGGGGCGCCGGTGAGTGCCAGCGCGGCCGAGGCGCCGATCATCGCCGGGATGTCGCCCTCGATTTCCGGGTTCAGCGACATGAGGGTCGCGATGATCTGGACTTCGTTCCTGAATTCTTCCGGGAACAGCGGGCGGATCGGGCGATCGATCAGCCGGCAGATCAGCGTTTCCTTCTCGGTCGGACGCCCTTCGCGCTTGAAGAAGCCGCCCGGAATGCGGCCGCCGGCGTAGAACTTCTCCTGATAGTCGACGGTGAGCGGGAAGAAGTCCTGGCCTTCGCGCGCGCTCTTGGCGGCGACGGCCGACACCAGCACCACGGTGCCGTCGATCGACACCAGCACCGCGCCGCCGGCCTGGCGGGCGATCTCGCCGGTTTCGAGAACCACTTCATGCCGGCCGTACTGGAAACGCTTGGTCGTTTTTGCCACGTTGGAATTCCTTCGGATCTGTCGTTGGACCGCGCGAAGCCCCTGCTCCGTCGCGGCTGGCCGCGGGCGCGGCCTGGTGGAGGTTGCGGTGGTGTAGAAATGCGGTACTGCAGAGTGCGGCGATGAAGCACCGCGATATCGCGGAGGCGGCCCGGCGAAGCGCATGCGCAAAGCGGACAACCCCAAAAACGACGCCGCGGCGCATTGCTGCGCCGCGGCGGGTGTGAAGCTTATCGGCGCAGACCGAGCTTCTCGATCAGGGCCTTGTAGCGGTCGGGGTCTTTCCGGTGCAGATAGTCGAGCAGGCTGCGACGGCGGTTGACCATTTTCAGCAGGCCGCGACGGCTGTGGTGATCCTGCTTGTGGGCCTTGAAATGCTCGGTGAGCTGGGAGATGCGCGCCGAGAGCAGGGCGACCTGGACTTCCGGCGAACCGGTGTCGTTGGCGCTGCGCTTGTGCGCTTCGATGACCTGGGTGGAATCGATGGACATGATGACCTCTGACGCGGGAACCGCAGGAACGCCTCGGCCTGAGCCTGGAGCGCGCACCGCAGGAGCCGCCTGGATGAGATGGAAAAACGGGACGGGAAAACGAAGCTGTCCGGGGAACGGACGAAAACCGGGCCGGACAGCAGCGGAATTGTAGCCCGCCGAGCCCCGTGTCTCAAGGCTCGTGCGCGGCCGGGGCCGGGTCGTCGTCCCGTACGGGCCTCGGGGCCGGTCAGGAAGGTTCGAGCGGGCGACTCGACCTATGCCCGCCCGGCGGCCGCGGCCACTGGCTGACGCGCGAAGACCCGCTGCGGCAGCAGGGCACCACTGTCGTCGATCCGCGCCAGGCCGCAGGCGCGGCCGTCGGGACCGAACACCGCGCAGTCGCCCGGGCGCTCCTGCGGCAGGCGCAACCGCTGGCCCTGCTCGAACCGGCGCACGGCGTCGGCGGTGAGATCGATCCGCCGATGTCCGACCAGGCCGACCTCCAGCGGCAGCAGGCAGGCGTCGAGGCAGTGTGGGTCGCGTTCGGCCATGGCCTGGAGGGATTCCAGGGTCCACATCCGCGGGTCGCGGAACGGGTCCACCCACAGCCGCCGCAATTCGTCGACATGGGCACCGCAACCCAACGCCTCGCCCAGATCGCGGACCAGACTGCGCACGTAGGTGCCCGAGCCGCACTCGACGTGCAGCCGCAGCCGCGGCGCGTCGCCATCCAGCAGGTCCTGCTCGGACAGCAGCTCGAAGGCGTGGACGTCGACCTCGCGCGGCTCGATCTCGATGCGCTCGCCGCGACGGGCCTTGGCGTACAGCGGCTCGCCGCCGCGCTTGAGCGCGGAGTAGATCGGCGGGCGCTGCAGGATCCGGCCGGTGAGCGCAACGAGCGCCGCGTCGAGGGTGGCGATGTCGTAGCGCCCGACCGGACGCTCGCGCAGCGGCTGGCCTTCGGCGTCGTCGGTATCGGTAACGATGCCCAGACGCGCGACGGTGTCGTAGGCCTTGCGCGCGCCGAGCAGATTGCCGGCGATCTTGGTCGCCTCGCCGAAACAGATCGGCAGCAGTCCGGTGGCCAGCGGATCGAGGCTGCCGGTATGCCCGGCCTTCTCCGCACGGAACAGATGGCGTGCGCGCTGCAGCGCCTGATTCGAACTCAGGCCCCGGGGCTTGTCGAGCAGCAGGATGCCGTCGAGCTTCCGGAACGGGGTCTTGGGGGCCTGGGCCATCGGGGGATGATATGCCGAATGCGAAGGGTTCTGAAGGGCGGGCTTTCAGCCCGCCATCGCGTCCGATCGGCTCACGACGTAGAACGACCGAAGCCTCTTCGCTCGTTGTGCGATGCGATCGTGAAGATCGCAATGGCGGGCTGAAAGCCTAAGCTCTCCCCACTTTTTCCGCGATTCGAATCAGATGCGGCGGCCACCATCGGCGCCGCAACCATTCCAGACCGCGACGTTGCTCGCTGTATCGATGGCGATGGCGCTTTCGCGCCGTC
>JBIJAD010000433.1:0-3117 GCA_044345955.1 Lysobacteraceae bacterium | reverse complement strand
ACTCGTTCAGCGCTCGCGCTATGGCCATCATGCCGTTGAGTACCGAATGGGCGAGGATACACAGCGTCAAGGACCGATGACGCACGTAGAGCCACTGCAACAGCATCCCGCCTGCAAACAGCGTGATTGTTCGCGCAGTGTCATCTAATTCAAAATGGTTGATCGCAAATGCGGCCGAGGCGATCGTTGCCGCAAACAATGGAGACCACCAGCGCGACAGGATCGTGAACATCGCATAGCGAAAAATCGCCTCCTCGACAATAGGGGCATAGACGAGAGTATTGAACAGACCCCTGTCACCTGACGCTGCAAACAACGCGACACCATGCATCGATCGATCGACGACAGATTCGATTTCGAACTTGAGCGACTCCAGTATCGTCAAAAGAAACCGGACAATCGCAACACCCAGAAAGGGAAGCGTCACGACATACAACTCGCTGCGCATCGCTTTCCAAGCACGAACAATATCCTGACGAAACGAAATCATGCAGGCGCAGAGCAATGACAAAACTGTAACGACAGCAGTTTTTGCGATCACCGCAGCAAGACTGCTGCTTCCTAGAAATTGCGGCGAGAACCTGGAAGAAAAAATATCCTTGCGAATACCAGCGTCTGCAACGAACCCCCATCCATGCATGCGTTGGTCGCTCATTAAGGCCGATGCTGTTCTTTCGTTGACCGAAAGAGTGACGCGACAAGCTTTATCATCGATCATGCCGCGCGCCTCCGGGTGCGAATCAAAGACCGACACGAACCCGATTGCTTCGGCGCCCAGTCCAGCTACGGTATCGCATTGGATGCGATAGCCAACCCCATTCATGCGGCCGGCGTAGGCAGCCTGCAGCTCACTGCCACCACGATGGAATAGCACGATCCATCCGGCGCGATTGATTGAGTGTGCTGCCCAATCATTCCAGCGATTGAGCATCGTCATAGAATAAAAAGCACAGGCGCAAGCCACGGCGGCGACCAGAATCGCCGCCGTAACCGATCTCAAACCTCGCTTGTGAGAAACGAGCAGCCTCACTTGCAATAACCGGCGCCACCGCCGCACAGTTCCATGGATGGACGCGCAGTGACTACATACTCACCGCCACGGGCCCTGCAGCTTGCGATTTCGGCGACCATCCTGTTGGCATCGCTGGCCATATCACGTCTACATGCACGTTCTTCGATCTCCTCGGCGATCAATTCATCGAAGATACTCGTTACGACGACCAAAATCAGGCCGGCCGCAAGACTGACAAGCGCAGCCTCGATCGCCGTCCCCGCCTGCGGATCCCCATCCCGGAATCGTTTCGCCGCATCGCGGAACAGCGTCAGCTCGGCGCTGTTGAGCTGCCCCTGCAGTACGACCTCGCCGGAGGCGTCGTACAGCACGGTGCCACCGGTATCGAGATTGGCTTCGACCTCATACGCGCTGCCGTCGCGGCTGTCCACATAAGCGCTGCGGAAAGTGCCGTGGGACACGCCGGGCGGCTGCTCGTGGTAGGTGTTGTCGCGGATCGGGACAATGTCGGCTTCGGTCTCCGGCATGCGCCAAGAGGTGCCCTCGCAGTAGCCGTCACCCACACCGGTTGAATCGGCGGGACCGCAACGGACGTAGGCCATGCCTGCCGACGGCGCGAGTATCGTGAAGATCAGAATCAGGCAAACCATTTTTTTCAGCCGCGCCGAAACCGAAGCGACCGATTCATCATGCCTATCGTTCATTCCTTGCTCCTTGGATTGTTGATTGACGATGTTCCGTTTCAGGCCCGTCGAATCCTGGCGGGCCCGATCGAACCTACACGATGATCGTGACGCAGGTCAATATAATCCTGATTCATCCGAACACAACAAAATTTTGCGGGAAATCGGCCCCGGAGTCCGTGCGGACCCTTCCGGATCAACAAGTTGCCACCGACACCTGTCAAGCCTTGCCCCCGCGCCCGCCGGCCCCTACCCTGCCGGTCTGCGCCCGACGGCCCGCCGATGTCCTCCCGCTTCGTTCATCTCCACCTGCACAGCGAGTACTCGCTGGCCGATTCGACCATCCGGATCCCGGAACTGGTCCAGCGCTGCGCGGCCCTGGGCCAGCCGGCGGTGGCGCTGACCGACCGCAACAACCTGTTCGCGCTGGTCAAGTTCTACAAGGCCGCGGAAAGCGCGGGGATCAAGCCGATCGCCGGTGCCGACATCGCGGTGGCCGAGGGCGACGAAACGCCCTGGCAGTTGACCCTGCTGTGCCGCGACCGCGAGGGCTATCTGAGCCTGTCGCGGCTGCTCAGCCGGGCGTGGATGGAGGGCCATCGCCACGACGGCGTGGTGGTGCGGCCGCAGTGGCTGCAGGAGGCCAATGCCGGCCTGTTCGCGCTGGCCGGGCGCAACAGTCAGGCGGGCCAGCTCGCCGCAGGCAACCGTCACGATCTCGCGCTGCAATGGCTCGCCGACTGGCAGCAGCATTTCGACGATCGCTTCCATCTCGAACTGACCCGGTGCGGGCTGGCCGGCGAGGATGCGTTCAACGCCTTCGCCCTGCACGCCGCCGGCGAACGCGCGCTGCCGGTCGTCGCCAGCAACGACGTGCGCTTTCTCGACGCCGACGGCTTCGAGGCGCACGAGGCGCGGGTGTGCATCGCCTCCGGCCGGGTCCTGGACGACCCCAAGCGCCCGCGCGACTACAGCCCGCAGCAGTTCCTGCGCGGCAACGCGGAAATGGCCGAACTGTTCGCGGACGCGCCGGACGCGATCGACAATGCGCTGGATCTGGCCACGCGCTGCAATCTCGAACTCTCGCTCGGCAGATACTATCTGCCGGCCTTCCCGGTGCCGGAGGATCACACCCTCGACAGTTGGATCCGCAAGGAAGCGCACGACGGCCTGAAGGCGCGCCTGGAGAAGTATCCGCCGGCGCCCGGGCACGACCGGGCGAGCTACGAGGCGCGGCTCGACATCGAGCTCGACGTGATCGTGAAGATGGGCTTCCCCGGCTACTTCCTGATCGTCGCGGACTTCATCAACTGGGGCAAGCAGAACGGCATCCCGGTCGGTCCGGGCCGCGGTTCGGGCGCCGGTTCGCTGGTGGCGTGGGCGCTGGGCATCACCGATCTCGACCCGCTGCCCTACGATCTG
>JBIJAD010000431.1:0-3126 GCA_044345955.1 Lysobacteraceae bacterium | reverse complement strand
GCGGCGTCTGTGACTCGGCACATCGTCGCCGAGATCGAACGTGCGCCCACGCCTGTTCGAGAGTGCGTCCTGGCCAGCCTACGCCGCGTCGCCCTGCTGGCCGACGAACCCGGCCTGGCGGCGTTGCGCGATGTGAACGAGGCCCACGCCGGACCGGTTAATGCGCTGCATCTGCCTGATGCTCCCGCGCAGTGCGCGTTGTGGATGTACCTACGCTACCGCGACCTGTTCGACGAAGCGCTTCGATTGCGCGGACTACATACCCCGCGGCATGAACCGATGCTGCTCGACACCCTGCGACAGCCCTTGAGACGCCCCGACGCCCTGGTCGTCGACAACGTGCGCCTGTTGGAAGCAACCCTGCTGGATGAAACCACCGGCGGCGAGATCGCCATCCGGGCGCCGGAGGGCAACCCGCGGATCGGCGTGCTGGAGCTGCTGGCCTGTTGGATGCCTATGGAGAACCCGATGCGGCAGGGGCGCTTTCGGTTGATCGCCGCCAAGCTCGGCATCGAGTTCTTTCCCGAGCCCGGGCAGTCGATCGGGCGTTCGGTCTTGGTCGCGCTGCGGCGACGCGGCAGCAATCTGGGTGAATTCGATTCGGGTACGCGCGTGCAGCTTGAGGCGTGGCTGCACTTCTGGCACCTCGCGCCAGGGTTCGACCTGCAGGCCGGTCCATCGTTTCAAACCACAGCATGAGGCGCGATGGACCTTTTGGAATTGCTGGCGGCCTGCATCGAGCAGGGGCGAACCGCCATTGCGCCAACGCTGGTCAGCCCGACCGAACGCGATCGCCTCGACCAACTGCGGCAGCTCGGGGCGATGACGCTCGCCCCCGCCGACGTGATTTTCTGCCCGCACTGCGAGATTCGCACGGTGCGCGTGCTCGCCGTGGGCTCCGGGTTCTGCATCGACTGCGGGCTGGTCAGCCTGACGGCGAAAGACACGCTGCGCCTCGCCCCGGACGGCGATTGGCTGCGACGGCGCATCGCGCAGGCCTTGGGCCTGGCCGGTGAGCCGGCGTGGGTGATCGTACCCGGCCGCGTCTGGAAGATCGGCGATATCCGCACCGCCGCCCAGCGCCGCCGGGTCCTCTTCGGGCAACAGATGGGGGACATGATGGTCCTGAGGGTATTGCTGGCCGCCTGGCCGACCCATGTCGGCGAGACGCAGGCCATCATCGTGACAACCTCGCCCTTGGACCGAATCTTCCTTCCCGGCGTCCCGGCCACACTCGTCCCCCTCCCCGCCGCGTTCCGCCTGCGTGGCGGCGGCCTGGTCGCCGACGAGACCGTCTGGGCCGGCGTCCAGGTACCAGGCGGCCTGAGCGCGACCCAGCGCCGACACGGGCCGTTCTCGCACGACTTCCGGGAGGTGACCCTGCCGGGCGAGGCGACGCCCATTGCCCTGACCCCGGCGCAGGCCGCGATCATGCGGGTCCTCTGGGAGCTGGAGGGCGGCGCCTCGATCGACCGTAAGACGTTGATGCGGCGGGCTGGTGTGGATCTGGCGAAGCCCGTCGATGCGTTTGCACGTAACAAGTATCCGGAAGCAAATCGGGCCTATCGGGTTATCGTGTTGTCTGATCGAAATGGTTGCTACCGGGCGTCTCGGCGCGTCTTGCCACTTCACCAGAGACCGTAGGCTCCCGGCACGGCTCAACCGTTTGTCAAGGGACAAGGTTGGTTCTTGCGGCGGGAATGGTGCTCATCTGGCAAACCGGCGGGCTGGGTCATGCTTCCAGCTCTCGACAAGACGGCCTAGGGCATGCGTGCTCTTCTTTTTGCCGACAGAATGGGAATAGTCCACAGCTACGAATACTCGGAAGTCAATGACCCCTCCTGGGAAAACTTCGAAGCCGAAGGCGTCTGGCGGCAGGAACATGAAGCGCACGCCCGCGACGCTGCGGTCGATGAGTGGTGCCGGATTCGAATTCGAGGATCTGATCAGTGCCTGGCAGATGGTTAAAGCCCTGTCGGGTGAGCGTGCACCGGGTATTGAGAGCGTCGTCACGCAGGTCCAGGCGCAAGTCTCGACCTTGCTATGGCGCATCGACGACCTGCTGCTGACGGCCCAATCGGCCGGCGGGTCGCGTCGACTGGCGATCTCGGCGAAGGGGAACGTCCAGGTGAACGCGACAGGCTTCCCCGTCGACTTTGTGACGCGCGCCTGGGAACAGTGGCGTGACCTGCATGGGCCATTCAACCGCACAACCGACGGGCTGGCATTGGTGACGCGCGGCACCCATCAGGCGTTCGACCCAGCTTGGCAAGAAGTGAAGAGCGCATGCAGCGGAACCGATGCGGCGCTCACTATGAGCCGCATCCGCAGCAATCCCAGTCAATCGAGCATCTTTAACAGTGTCCAGACTCCCGGTGGAGCCTCCGACGAAGAGACCATTGACCTCATTCGCTGCCTGTATGTTGTACCGACCGACTTACAGTTAGCTCACTCCGAGAATGAGACTCAGGCTATCGCGCAATGTCGTCGAATGCTCACGTCCGGCAATGACGAGGAAGCTCATTCGCTCTGGAAGCGACTTATCAGCATCGCGACAGATGTGCGCCTCCGCCGGGGCACCATGACCCTATCGGGACTTTTGTCCCTGCTCCGACTTCAGTTCAGCCTTCGCTATCACCCTGACTTTGAACGTGATTGGGAGACTCTCTACAACATCACCGCGGATATCAAGGCGCGGATAGAGACGGACCTGCCCTCAGGCTATGTCGTGCCCCGCGCACCGGAGCGAAGCTTGCTCAAGGCTGCGGTTGCTACCAACTTGGTCACAGTAGTCTTCGGGGAGTCCGGTTCGGGCAAGTCCGCGCTGGTCAAGGCGGTGTTGGACGAGGCATACCCGTCTTGCAACCAGGTGTGGTTCGGTCCGGAAGAGCTGAAGGCGGCGCTAAGTGCCGCACGCCGCAGCGCCCTGCCTCTGGCGCATGAACTCTCGCTGGTGCTGAATGCCACGGTGAGGCCGAAGAATGTGATGGTCATTGACTCTGCGGAACGCATCGAGGCTAGCGAGTTCGTCGTCATCCGTCGGCTGCTTCAATCTATCCTCTCGAACGGAAACGAAACGACCGATAGCGTGTGGCGGGTCGTCATCATCACGCAGACGCAGGACTG
>JBIJAD010000095.1:0-11475 GCA_044345955.1 Lysobacteraceae bacterium | reverse complement strand
CCGGTTTCGAGGAACTGGTGCGCGCCGGCATGGTGCTCACCGGCGGCGCTTCGAAGATGGAAGGTGTGGTCGAGCTGGCCGAGGAGATGCTGCAGATGCCGGTGCGCGTGGGCATTCCGCAGCACGTCACCGGTCTGGGCGAGGTCGTCGGCAACCCGGTCCACGCCACCGGCGTCGGCCTGCTGCTGATGGGCAGCCAGATCGAACATCCGCGTCGCCCGGTGATTCCGGCCGGACGTGCGGTGGGGCTCTTCAACAAGGTGAAGACCTGGTTCAAGGGCGAGTTTTGACCTTGCGAAAGATGGGGCCTCCGGCCGCAACTTTCGCGCGAACGTCCCGGGCCAGGCCCGTGCCGTTCGCCGGTTCGGGCGGGGACGCTCGAACCGCCGGCACCTCCGTGTGCCGGAAGGCCGGCCCGGAGAGGTCGGTGATGTTCAGGACGAGGCGATACGACGTTCCAGGAGATTCAACGCGGTACCCGTTTCAACGACAGCAACACACATAACTAGACGAGGACACGGACATGGCATATTTCGAATTGGTCGAGAAGATGGCGCCGAACGCCGTCATCAAGGTCATCGGCGTGGGCGGCGGCGGCGGCAACGCCGTGGCCCACATGGTCAACGGCAGCATCGAAGGCGTCGAGTTCATCACCGCGAACACCGATTCGCAGGCGATCAAGAACTGCGGCGCCAAGCTCCAGCTCCAGCTCGGCGGCAACGTCACCAAGGGCCTGGGCGCCGGCGCGAATCCCGAAGTCGGCCGTCAGGCCGCGCTGGAGGACCGCGAACGCATCATGGACGCGCTCCAGGGCGCCGACATGGTGTTCATCACCGCCGGCATGGGCGGCGGCACCGGCACCGGCGCCGCGCCGGTCGTGGCCCAGCTCGCCAAGGAGATGGGCATCCTCACCGTCGCGGTGGTCACCAAGCCGTTCCCGTTCGAGGGCCGCCGGCGCATGCAGGTCGCGCTCAAGGGCATCGAGGAGCTGTCGCACCACTGCGACTCGCTCATCACCATCCCGAACGAAAAGCTGATCACCGTCCTCGGCCGCAACGCGACCATGATCCAGGCCTTCCGCGCCGCCAACGACGTGCTGCAGGGCGCGGTGCAGGGCATCGCCGACCTGATCGTGCGCCCGGGCCTGATCAACGTCGACTTCGCCGACGTGCGCACGGTGATGAGCGAGATGGGTCTGGCGATGATGGGCACCGGCAGCGCCCGCGGCGACGATCGCGCGCAGGCCGCGGCCGAGTCGGCGATCAACAACCCGTTGCTCGACGACGTCAATCTGGCCGGTGCCAACGGCATCCTGGTCAACATCACCGCCGGCCCGGACTTCACCATGGCCGAGTTCGACGAGGTCGGCCGCACGATCGAAGGCTTCGCCTCCGAGGACGCGACCGTGGTCATCGGCACCGTGCTCGATCCGGACATGCAGGACGAGGTGAAGGTGACGGTCGTCGCCACCGGTCTCAACCGCGCCGTGGCCCGCCAGCCGATCCGCGATCGCGAGGAAGCCTATGCGCCGGCGCGTCGTCCGCAGGTCCAGTTGATCAACACCCAGGGGCGCCGCGACGGCACCACGGGCATGATGGTCGACGAGAGCACGCCGGCCTTCGGTCACGGCGGCGGCATCGCCGCGCACCTGCGCGGCCGCACTCCGACCGAGCCGCAACAGACCCCGGCCGCGGCGGATTTCGGCAGCGACAGCAGCTATCTGGACATTCCGGCGTTCCTGCGTCGTCAGGCCGACTGAGGCCGTGCGCCTCCGTGCCGTCCATGGCGATTCCTCGTCGGTCCCGGATGGCACGGCCCGGGCATCCTTGCCCGGGCGCTCGGCAGCGCAGCGGATGCCGACAGGGCATCCGCTGAGCGCGCTGTCTCGCCTGCGTCGTCAGGCCGAATGATCGCGTGACGACAGGCTTCCCTTCCGCACGGCCGTCCGTCCGTGCGGCGGGGACCCCTTTCCGCCGGGCCTTCCGGGCCCGGCGGGCTTTCTCGCCCCCAGGCTGAACGGGGGGATGTTGCGGTGCGGGAACAGTGCGTCGCTTGCGTTCAGGTTCAGCCGGACGCGTGCTAATCTCGCCCACCCGCTTCGCGAAACCCGCCTGAATTCCGGCCTCGTCGCGGCGTTTCGCATCCCCTCTCCGCACCCGCGCGCCCACCCCGTCGAACATGGTCCAGCAACGCACCCTCCAGAACACCATCCGCGCCACCGGCGTCGGGCTGCACAGCGGCGAAAAGGTGTTCCTGACCCTGCGTCCGGCCCCGGTCGACACCGGCATCGTGTTCCGCCGCGTGGATCTGGAACCCGTCGTCGAAATCCCGGCCCGCGCCGATCTGGTCACCGAGACCATGCTCTGCACCGGCCTGGCCCGCGACGGCGGCAAGGCGATGACCGTCGAACACCTGATGTCGGCCATGGCCGGTCTCGGCATCGACAATGCCTACGTCGATCTCTCCGCGCCGGAAGTGCCGATCATGGACGGCTCCTCCGGCCCGTTCGTGTTCCTGCTGCAGTCGGCCGGCATCGTCGAGCAGCGCGCGCCCAAGCGTTTCATCCGCATTCTTTCCCCGATCGAAGTGCGCGACGGCGACAAGATCGCCCGATTCGAGCCCCACGACGGTTTCCGCCTCGATTTCACCGTCGATTTCGATCACCCCGCGATTCCGACCTCGCGCTCGCGCGCGGTGGTCGAGTTCTCGACCGAGAACTACATCCGCGAAGTCAGCCGTGCCCGCACCTTCGGCTTCATGCGCGATCTGGAGTTCATGCGCGAGCGCAATCTCGGCCTCGGCGGTTCGATGGACAACGCGATCGTCCTGGACGAATTCCGCGTGCTCAACGACGACGGTCTGCGCTATGCCGACGAGTTCGTCCGCCACAAGATCCTCGACGCGGTCGGCGATCTGTATCTGGCGGGGCATCCGATCCTCGGCGCCTACATCGGTTTCAAGTCCGGCCACGCCCTCAACAACAAGCTCGTCCGCGCCCTGCTGGCGCAGCGCGAGGCCTGGGTGCTGACCACGTTCGAGGACTCGGCGCCTTCGCCGGTCGTCTTCGGCGAGCCCCGGCTGGCCTGAGCCGGCGTCCGCCTTTCCCGTCGCCCGGATTGCGTCCGGGAGAACCTGAACGGCCACGGGCAATTGCCCGATCCGTGAAACCGAAACGTTGGTTTCACGAAAACTTAACGAAAAAGCCCTGCCTTCTTAACCCGCCGCCGCGTACCCGCCGGTAGCATGCCCCCTTCGTGTCCGCCGGGTCGGTCCCAAACGGGAACCGCGCCGGCGGGCGGACATCAGGATGGGTCCTCCCGGTTCGGTTCGTCCCGGGAAGCGAGCGCGGCGGCGAAGGCGTCATGCGCGGCCGCGGAAAGGGGAGGGGGCGTCGGTTTCGGAGCATCCGCCGTGTCGGGCCGCGGTTTCAGCGGTTCGCGCGCGGTACGCACCACCAGCGCGTCGACTTCCAGCCCGAGGGAACGGGCGGCGTCCAGGAGCCCGGTCGCGGCCAGCCGCAGTTTGGCGTGCCACACCGGAGCGTCCACGAGGTAAACGAGTCTTCCGCGATCCACGTTCGCCAGCCGCGCATGCGCGGCGAGCGCGGGCGGAAGGCAGGGACGAAGTTGTCGATCCAGCGTTTCCAGCCACAGCGCCCGGCGCAGCACCAGCGTCCGCCCCGGGTCGCCGGCCTCCTCGCCCAGCAGGGCGTCGAGCGCCGCCTGCGGTCCCGCAGGTCGGTCGGAAGATGCGTCGGATCGCGAACGGGACATAGACCGATGACTGTACACAGCTTGACTCTGCTTGGCTTGACCCAGCTTGCGCACCGTCACGCCGTCGCGACCGCGCACGCCGTCCAGACGACCGCCGTGCATACCTGGCAGCGCCTGCGTCCGCCCGCCGAACGCGCCGCCCTACGCGGCCGCGAGGCGATGCGCACGCATCCGGCCTACGCCGCCGTCGCTCTGCTGACGGTCGGCGCGCTGCTCGGCACCACCGGCCAGTTCTGGCTGCGCGACGCCGAGTACGATCGGCTCAAGGCCGAAGTGCTGACCCAGCGCGAACGTCTGGAAACCACCCGCCGCGAGGCCCAGCGCGAAGTCAACGCGCTCGCCGCGCGCCTCGGCGAACTGCAGGCCGAAGCCAGCCGCCTCAACGCGCTCGGCGAGCGCCTGACCCGCGTCGCCCAACTCGGAGACGGCGAGTTCGACTTCGACAAGCCGGTCGGCGTCGGCGGTGCCGGCCCGGTCCGCGACATGCCGGCGACCGATCTGCGCACCGGTCTGGCCGCGCTCGATACGCGCCTGCATCGCTCGGGCAGCCAGTTGTCGGTGCTGGAGGCGCTGCTGTTCAACCGCGAACTGGACAAGAACACCCTGCCGACCGGACATCCGATCGCGAACAGCTACATCACCTCCGGCTACGGCTATCGCGCCAATCCGCTGGGCGGCGGCAGCCAGTACCACAAGGGCGTCGATTTCGAGGCCGATATCGGCGACCCCGTGCTCGCGGTGGCCGACGGCGTGGTCACGTTTTCCGGCACCCGCTCCGGTTACGGCAACGTGGTCGAGATCGATCACGGCAACGGCTACGTCACCCGCTACGCCCACAATTCCTTCAACGTCGGCCAGGTCGGCGATCTGGTCCGCCGCGGCCAGAAGATCGCCAAGGCCGGCTCCACCGGCCGTTCCACCGGCCCGCACGTCCATCTCGAGGTCTGGGAGAACGGGGTCGCGATCAATCCCGAGCAGTTCCTGGGCGGTGCCGCCGCGCCGGTGGCGGTGCCCGCGGTGCCGATCCCGCTGGAGCGCGGCTGAGCGCGCGGCCGGCGGCGCTTCCGGGGCCTTGATACTCCGGGGCGGCGTCACCAAGTACAATTCGCCGTTGCGGAGGGGCGCGCTGCGCCCCTTTTTATTGCGCTCGACCGCCGGTGCCGGCGGCGGCCCCGACTCCCCTGGAACATCCCGACCCATGCTCAATCGCCTGTTGACCAGCATCTTCGGCAGCCGCAACGATCGCCTCGTCAAGCAACTCGGTGGCATCGTCAAGAAGATCAACGCCTTCGAACCGCAGATGCAGGCGCTGTCCGACGCCGAGCTGCAGGCCAAGACCCCCGAGTTGAGGGAGCGCATCGCAAGCGGCGAGTCGCTCGACAAGGTCCTCCCCGAAGCCTTCGCGGTCTGCCGCGAAGCCTCGACCCGCGTGCTCGGCATGCGCCACTACGACGTCCAGTTGATCGGCGGCATGGTCCTGCATCTGGGCAAGATCGCGGAAATGCGCACCGGCGAGGGCAAGACCCTGGTCGCGACCCTGCCGGTCTACCTCAACGCGCTCGAAGGGAAGGGCGTGCACGTGGTCACCGTCAACGACTACCTGGCCAAACGCGACGCGGCGTGGATGGGCCGGCTGTACAACTGGCTGGGCCTGAGCGTCGGCGTGGTCTATCCGGGCATGCCGCATTCCGACAAGCACGCCGCCTACGCCGCCGACATCACCTACGGCACCAACAACGAATTCGGCTTCGACTACCTGCGCGACAACATGGCGCTGTCGAAGGAAGATCGCTATCAGCGCGGCCAGCACTACGCGATCGTGGACGAAGTCGACTCGATCCTGATCGACGAGGCGCGCACGCCGCTGATCATTTCCGGTCCGGCCGACGAATCGCCGGAGCTGTACGTCAAGGTCAACCGCATCGTGCCGCAGCTCAAGCGCCAGGAAGTGGAAGACGGCGTCGGCGAGTTCTGGGTCGACGAGAAGAGCAAGCAGGTGCATCTGTCCGAAGCCGGTCAGGAGCACGCCGAGGACCTGCTGCGCCGCGCCGGCATCCTCGAAGGCGACGACAGCCTTTACGCCGCGCACAACATCCACGTTGTCCACCATCTCAACGCGGCGATGCGCGCGCACGTCATCTATCATCGCGACGTCGATTACATCGTGCGCGACGGCGAGGTGGTGATCGTCGACGAATTCACCGGCCGCACCCTTCCGGGCCGGCGCTGGTCGGACGGTCTGCATCAGGCGGTCGAGGCGAAGGAAGGCGTGCCGGTGCAGCGCGAGAACCAGACTCTCGCCAGCATCACCTTCCAGAACCTGTTCCGGATGTACAAGAAGCTGTCGGGCATGACCGGTACCGCGGACACCGAGGCGTTCGAATTCCAGAGCATCTACGGGCTGGAAGTGGTGGTGATCCCGACTCACCGGCCGATGGTGCGCAAGGACCATCCCGACGCGGTGTTCCTCAACAAGGCCGGCAAGTACCGCGCGGTGATCGGCGAGATCAAGGAAGCCCACGCCAAGGGCCAGCCGGTGCTGGTCGGTACCACCTCGATCGAAGTCTCGGAGATGCTCTCGCAGCAGCTCAAGGAGGCCGGGATCGCGCATGAAGTGCTCAACGCCAAGCAGCACGAGCGCGAGGCGCACATCGTCGCCCAGGCCGGCCGCCCGGGCGCGGTGACCATCGCCACCAACATGGCCGGCCGCGGTACCGACATCGTGCTCGGCGGTTCGCTGGAAGCCGAACTGCAGGCCGCCGAGGCCGCGAACGGCGGCGAACTCGACGACGTCTCGCGCCAGCGGATCAAGGCCGAGTGGCTGCAGCGCCACGATCAGGTCAAGGCCAGCGGCGGCCTGCACATCATCGGCACCGAGCGCCACGAGTCCCGCCGCATCGACAACCAGTTGCGCGGCCGTTCCGGCCGTCAGGGCGACCCGGGCTCCTCGCGCTTCTATCTCTCGCTCGAAGACAACCTGATGCGGATCTTCGCCGCCGACTGGGTGCAGCGGATGATGGCGCGGATGGGATTGAAGGAAGACGACATCATCGAAAGCCCGCTGGTGACCAAGCAGATCGCCGGCGCGCAGCGCAAGGTCGAGGCGCACAACTTCGACATCCGCAAGAACCTCCTCGATTTCGATGACGTCAACAACGACCAGCGCAAGGTGATCTATCGCCAGCGCGACGAGTTGCTCGACGCCGAAAGCGTCAAGGACAACGTCGACGGCATCCGCAACGACGTGATCGCCGACATGGTCGAGCGTTTCGTGCCGGTGAACTCGATCGACGAACAGTGGGACCTGCAGGGGCTGGAAGCCGAACTCAACGCCGAGTTCAATCTGCAGTTGCCGGTGGTCGAACACGTCAGGAGCCGCAGCGAGATCGACGCCGAAGGCATCTCCCGCTATGTGCAGGAGGCGGTCGCCAAACTGTTCGACGACAAGGAGGCGGTGGTCGGCGGCGAAACCATGCGCATGCTCGAGAAGCACATCATGCTCACCGTGCTCGACCAGAGCTGGAAGGAGCATCTGGGCCGCATGGACTACCTCCGCCAGGGCATCCACCTGCGCGGCTATGCGCAGAAGCAGCCGAAGCAGGAATACAAGAAGGAAGCGTTCGAGCTGTTCGGCGAAATGCTGGAGCGGGTCAAGCGCGAAGTGATCTCGCTGCTTGCACGGGTGCGGATCCGCACCGAGGCCGAGATCGCCCAGGCCGAAGCCGCCGAGCGCGCCCGCGCCGAGGCGATCGCGCGGCAGATGCAGTTCCGCCACGCCGACACCGGCGGCTACGGCGCCGACGAGGAAGCCGCTTCGCCGGATTTCCAGGACGCGCCTGCGGTGCCGAAGGTCGGCCGCAACGATCCGTGTCCGTGCGGCTCCGGCAAGAAGTACAAGCACTGTCACGGGCAGTTGGCGTAACCGCAGACATGCGACGGGGCGGAATCCGCGCAGCGGCTTCCGCCATGGATGCGTCGATCCGACGTCGTGCCGGAACTGCGTGCGGGTTCATTCCCGCGATAGCATGAGCTCTCCCGCACACGGCGCAAGCCGCCCGCGAACCGCTACACTGCGGTTCGCCACCGCTCCCGGAAGCGCGGTTCGCATTCCGATCCCCACATGCCAGACCAGGACCGAAGTCGAAACGGAAAGACCGTCCACGTCGTCGCCGGCGTGATCGCCGATGCGCGCGGGCGCATCCTGCTGGCGCGACGCACCGAAGGCCGCGATCTCGCCGGACTCTGGGAATTCCCCGGCGGCAAGGTCGATCCGGGCGAGACGCCCGAGCAGGCGCTGGTGCGCGAACTGCGCGAGGAACTCGGCATCGAAGCGCGCGTCGGCGCGCCGGTCATCGCGGTGCCGCAGCAGTATCCCGACAAACGCCTGCGCCTGGATGTGCGCCGCATCGACGGCTGGAGCGGCAACGTGAAAGGGCTCGACGGCCAGGCCCTGGTCTGGGTGCCGCCGCACAAACTCGCCAGCTACGCGATGCCCGATGCCGATCGCCCGGTGGTGGCCGCGCTGCGCGATCCCGAATACTGTCTGGTCACGCCCGAGCCCGAAGGCGACGGCGGCGCCTGGCTCGACGCGCTGGGGCGGGCGCTGGCGCAGGGCGCGCAACGCGTGCAACTGCGCGCGCCGGCCTATGCCGCGGCCGAACCCGCGCGCTGGCGCGCACTGGTCGCGCATGCGGCGGCGCTGACGCGCGAGGCCGGTGCGCAGGCGCTGATCAACGCCGACCTCGCGCTTGCAGTCGAACACGGCCTCGGCCTGCATCTGCGCGCGGCGCAGTTGCGCGAATTCCCGTCGCGTCCATTGCCGGCGACATCGCCGGTGTTCGCCTCCTGTCACGATCTCGAAGAGCTGCGGCTCGCGCAGTCGCTCGGCTGCGATGCCGCCGTGCTTGGTCCGGTGCTGCCGACCCGCAGCCACCCGGATGCGCCCGGCCTCGGCTGGACCCGCTTCGGCGAGCTGCGCGAGCGCGTCGCGCTGCCGATCTACGCCATCGGCGGCATGACCCCGGTGCACATCGCAGAAGCCCGTCGCCACGGCGCGCAGGGCATCGCGGCGATCACCGGCTTGTGGCCGGGCTGAAGGCGGCGCGGGCTTCGGCCTGGGCGCAGCGCGCTGCACCGGCATATGATCGCGGTCATCGCACTCCCAGGCACGATGCCATGACCGACCCGGCAAACGAATCCGATGTTCCGACGGTCGGTGGACGCTGGGCCATGGCCTTCTACGTCCTGATCGCGGTGCCGATCCTCGGCTTCACGGGCTACAACCTGTGGCGACTGATCTTCGAAGGCGAGATCTGGATTCGTTACGAGGGCCGCTTCGTGTCGCCGGACGGCAGCGTCTATTTCTGGGTCACGCTGCTGTTCTACGTGGTGATGTTCTTCGCGTCGCTGATCGTGCTGGCGCTGTTCTGCAACTGGGTGCTCGGTGCGCTGAAGCGCCGCGGTTGATGCGGAAGGGCTGCGGGCTGCGCGGCTCGATCGCGGCTCGGCCCGTCGCGGAGCGGCAACGCGGAATGCGCATCCTCGTACTGCCGGGGAATCACGCGTCGGGGAGAACAGTCGTCATCCCCGCCTGCGCGAGGATGACGGTGTGGTTTGCTGCAGCGAATCGCCCGGGTTTCTCGTCGATCGCCCGGGCGAAACGGTCACTCGTCGGTGTTGAGCAGGTTCTGCTCCCAGAACAACACGCTCGCCGCGCCGAAATAATCGTTGTTGGTCTTCTTGCGGAAGCCGTGGCCTTCGTCGTTGAACAGCAGGTACCACACCGGCTGGCCGTTGCCGCGTACCGCCTTCACGATCTGCTCGGCCTCGGTCCACGGCACGCGCGGGTCGTTCCTGCCCTGGGCGACGAACAGTTTGGCGCGGATCTTCCCGGCGTTGTTGAGCGGCGAGATGCGTTCGAAGAATTCGGCCATCTGCGGATCGCGCTCGTCGCCGTATTCCACCCGGCGCAGATCGCGGCGGTAGCTTTCGGTGTTCCTGAGGAAGGTGCCGAAGTGCGAGATGCCGACCACGTCGATGCCGGCGCGGATGCGGTCGCTGTAGTGCACCAGCGAAGCCAGCACCATGTAGCCGCCGTAGCTGCCGCCGACCACGCCGACGCGCGAGGCGTCGAGTTCGGGCTGCTGCGCGATCCAGTCCAGCAGCGCGCCGATGTCCTTGACCGAGTCCTCGCGCTTCATGCCGTTGTCCAGCGAGAGGAAGGTCTTGCCGTAGCCGCTGGAGCCGCGCACGTTGGGCACCAGCATCGCCACGCCCATTTCGTTGGCCATGAACTGCGCGGTCGGGTTGAAGGTCGGCAGCGACTGCGCTTCGGGACCGCCGTGGATGTTGATGACCACCGGCAGCTTGCGGCCGGCCGGCACATTGGCCGGGCGATAGTAGAACGCCGGAATCGTGCGTCGGACCTTGCCCTGATCGCCGCCGTCGACCATGTCGAAGGTGGGATAGCGGATCAGGGTCGGCGCGACGAATTTCGAGGCGTCCAGCCCGCCGACTTCGCTGCGGGTCCAGCGGGTGAGCGTGGCTTTGGGCAGATCGATCACGAACACGTCGCTGGGCGAAGTCGCGCTGTTCATGCTCAGCGCCAGACGCGTGCCGTCGGGCGAGAACGCGCCCGGACCGAACACGCCGATCGGCAGTTCGGGCAGTTTGATCTCGCGGTGCGAGGGCAGGGCGAGCACGCGCAGTCTGCTGATCCCGTCCTCGTTGGTGACGTAGGCCAGATGTTTGCCGTCCTCGGACAGCCTGAAGCCCTCCACGTCCCACGGAATCCTCCCGCTGAGCACGGTCAGCTTGCCGGTCTTCGGGTCGTGATGGCGCAGGGTCTTGAATTCCTGGGCGACGCCGTTCACCGGCTCGTCGGAGACGTAGTACACCGACGCGCCGTCGTGCGAATAGGCGAAACCGCCGAACGCGGCCTTGCCGCCGTCGACCGGGAACATCCGCAGTTCGCCGCTCTCGAGATTCACTTCGCCCGGATACGATTCCGCAGCCGAAACGCTGCGGATCACCAACAGGCGCTTGCCGTCGGGCGAGAAATCGGCGGCGAACCAACTGCCGCCGGCGGTGACCACCGGCTTCGCCTGGCCGCTGGCGACATCGCGGACCCACACGTCGGTGTCGGTGCCGTTGCGCGCGGTGCTGCGGTACGCCATCAGCCGGCCGTCGCGCGAGAACGTCGCGCCCGAATTCTGCGTGCGCTTGCCGTCGGTGAGCAGGGTCACGTTGCGGGTGGTCTCGTCGAACCAGTAGAGCTGCGAGAACTCGTCGCCGCCGCGATCCTTCGAAAACACGAAGCCTTTCTGCGCGGCGTCGAACGGCAGCGGGGTGATGCCGCCGAGCGGTTCGGGATAGAAGGTCAACTGTTCGCGCATGCCCAGCGGCTGGCAGACGCGATGCGCCTGGCTGGTTTCGGCGAAACGGGTGCTGATCAGCAGACAGCCATCCTGCGTCCAGCCCGCGACGCCGGCGCCGCGGGTGTTCTGGTAGCGGTTGAGGCGTTCGATGAGTTCCGCCGGAATCGGCGGGATGTTCTCGCTGATGCGGTTGCCCAGCTCTTCGCGGACGACCGCTTCGCGTTTGACCCCGGGGGCCTGGGCGGCAACGAAGACGGGCAGGGCGCACACGAGGCCCAGCAGGGTGGCGGCGAGCGTATTGCGGCGCAGCATGTTCGGGTCCCGGA
>JBIJAD010000094.1:0-11489 GCA_044345955.1 Lysobacteraceae bacterium | reverse complement strand
GACCTCCTTCACCGCGGCGATGATGCCCTCGGCGATCATGTCGCAGCGGACGATGCCGCCGAAGATGTTGACGAAGATCGCCTTCACGTCGTCGTCGCGCAGGATCAGCTTGAACGCCTCGGTCACCCGCTCCTTGTTGGCGCCGCCGCCGACGTCGAGGAAGTTCGCCGGCTCGCCGCCGTTGAGTTTGATGACGTCCATCGTCGCCATCGCCAGACCCGCGCCGTTGACCATGCAGCCGATGTTGCCTTCCATGGTCACGTAGTTCAGATCGTGCTGGCTGGCGAGGACTTCGGTCTCGTCCTCCTGGCGGATGTCGCGCATCGCCGCCAGTTCCGGATGGCGGAAGGTGGCGTTGTCGTCGGAATTGATCTTGCCGTCGAGCACGGCCAGATCGCCGTTGGTCAGGATCGCCAGCGGGTTCAGTTCGACCAGCGCCAGATCCTTCTCGTTGAACAGCCGGAACAGGCCGAGCATGATCCTGGTGAGCTGGCCGACCTGCTTCGCGTTCAGGCCGAGGCCGAAGCCCATCTCGCGGCACTGGTAGGGCTGCAGGCCCTGGACGTAGTTCACGTGCAGGGTCTTGATCGCATCCGGGTTCTCGACCGCGGTCTTCTCGATCTCGACGCCGCCGTCGGCGGAAGCGATGAAGGTGATCGCGCGGCTGGAGCGGTCCACCAGCACCGACAGGTAGAGTTCCTGGGCGATGTCGGTGGCCTCGGTCACCAGCACGCAGTCGACTGGCAGGGCGATGCCGGCGGACTGGTAGGTGGCCATCTTCGTGCCGAGCATGCCCTTGGCGTACTCGCGCACCTCGTCGTAGGTCCGGGCGAGCTTGACGCCGCCGGCCTTGCCGCGACCGCCGGCATGGATCTGGGCCTTGACCACCCAGAAACTGCCGCCGATGGCCTTGGCCGCGTCGACGGCCTCCTCCGGCGTGCGCGCCACGCGCCCGGCCGGTACCGCGATGCCGTATTCGGCAAACAACTGCTTCGCCTGATATTCGTGGAAGTTCATTTGGATTCCATGCGGGGAGGACGTACCGCAGCCGGGTGCGGGGGCCGCGCGGCCGTGGAGGCCTGCGCCGCGGGCTCGCGGCGGTGCGGAGGGGCATCATTCTCGCCGATGCGCCGGGCCCGGGCCAGCCCGGACCATGGTCGAAGCCCGCGCACGGCGGAGCGCCGGCCCGCCTATACTCGTCCATCCCCCTCCGGACGCCGGGTTTGAGCACGGGATTGAACCGTCCAGGCACCACCACCAAGGCCGCCGCCAAGGCGGCCGAATCCGCGTCCCCGGAGCACCAGCGCCGCGAGTTGTATCTGTTCGCGCTGTACCGGGTTCTCGAAGCCGGCCTGCTGGCCCTGGTGGCGTTCGGGCCGATGTTCGCCCCGCAACTGGAGCTGGCGCATCAGCTTCCGGTCGGTGCGGTCAGCGCCTTCTACGTCCTGGCCGCGATCGTGCTGCTGCTGCAGGCGCGCCGCGCGCGGACGGTGCAGTTGCCGACCCTGGTCGGGGTCGCGATCGACATCGCGGTCGCCTCCTACGTCGCGCATGCGGTGCCCGCGGCCGCCTCCGGGGTCGCACTGATGCTGCTGTTCAACGTCGGCTCGGCCGCGTTGCTGGTGCCGCTGCGGGTGGGCCTGGGCATCGCGGTGCTGGCCGCGATCGGACTCGCCGTGGCCTATCTGTGGACCCTGCTGGTCGAACAGCAGCCGACCCGGCCGATGGCCGAACTGATGATGTTCACGGTCAGCTTCCTCGCCATCGCGGCCCTCACCCACCAGTTGCGGGTGCAGATGCGCGCCACCGAGGCGCTGGCCGAACGCCGCGGCGCCGAGGCCGTGCGTCTGGCCGAGATCAACGAACTGATCATCCGGCGCATGCGCACCGGCGTACTGCTGGTCGATCGCGAGGCGCAGATCCGCCTGGCCAACGAGGCGGCGATGCTGCTGCTGGGCGAGACCGCGGCCGGCAGCCGCAATCTGGCCGAGGCCGCGCCGGAACTCGCGCTGCGCCTGAGCGAGTGGCTGCGCAACGGTCTGCCCAACGACACCCCGCTGCGCCTGGGCGGCGATCAGTTCGAGGTGGTGCCGCGCTTCGCCCGGCTGCTGGCCAACAGCGACAACACCCTGATCTTCCTCGACGATACCTCGCTGGTCTCGCGTCGCGCCGAATCGCTGACCTTGGCCGCGATGGGTCGGTTCTCCGCCAGCCTCGCCCACGAGATCCGCAATCCACTGGCCGCGATCAGCTACGCCGCGCAATTGCTGGAGGAATCGAAGGACCTGCCCGACGGCGATCGCCGCATGGTCCAGATCATCCATCAGCAGTGCATGCGCACCAATGCGATCGTCGAAAGCGTGCTCGGCCTCGCCCGGCGCGAGCGCGCCACCGCCGAGCACGTCGAACTGGTCGCATTCCTGCGCAATTTCATCGAGGAATTCCGCCAGAGCGTGCCCGACGAGACCGACAACATCACCCTCGCCGCACCGCAGCCGCTGGTGCCGGCGCTGATCGATCCGCGGCATCTGCACCAGATTCTCACCGCGATGGTCCAGAACGCGCGTCGTCACGGCCATCTGCCCGGCGAAGCGGCGCGCATCACCCTGCACACCTACCGTCTGGAGGACACGCCCGTGATCGACGTGATCGACCGTGGGCCGGGCATCCCCGAAGCGGTGGTGCCGCAGTTGTTCCGGCCCTTCTTCACCACCTCGCAGCACGGCACCGGGCTCGGCCTGTACATCGCCCGCGAACTGTGCCGGGCCAACGGCGCGTCGCTGGACCATGTGGCCCTGCCCGGTGGCGGCTGCTGTTTCCGGATCACCCTGCCCGGCCAGCACACCCTGCTCCCGGCCTGAGAGATGGCCCGGAGCCTCTCGACGACCCGACGCACGGCCACTCCGCCGCTGTTGCGGCTGCCGCAATTGGGCTAAAATTGACGCGGGAGGGCACTATGGCCGAGCAACGCAGCGCGCTGATCGTCGACGACGAGCACGACATCCGCGAGCTATTGGTGGTGACGCTGGGACGGATGGGTCTTCGGACCGACACCGCACCCAATCTCGCGGTCGCCCGCGAGATGCTCAGCACGGTGGCCTACGATCTGTGCCTGACCGACATGCGCCTGCCCGATGGCTCCGGCCTGGAGCTGGTCGCCGAGATCGGCACCCGCTTCCCGACCACCCCGGTCGCGGTCATCACCGCCTACGGCAACGTCGAGGCCGCGGTCGAGGCGCTCAAGAGCGGCGCCTTCGACTTCGTCACCAAGCCCGTCGATCTCACCGTACTCCGCGGCCTGGTCCGCCAGGCGCTGGACCTCAACGCCCGCCGCCAGGCCAATCCCGAAGGCTCGACCCTGCTGCTGGGCGAGTCGCCGGCGATGGTCGGCCTGCGCGACACCATCACCAAGGTCGCCCGCAGCCAGGCGCCGGTGCACATCAGCGGCGAGTCCGGCACCGGCAAGGAACTGGTCGCCCGCACCATCCACGCCCAGGGTTCGCGCGCGGCCGGGCCGTTCGTGCCGGTCAACTGCGGCGCGATTCCCGCCGAACTGATGGAAAGCGAGTTCTTCGGCCACAAGAAGGGCAGCTTCACCGGCGCCCACACCGACAAGCTGGGCCTGTTCCAGGCGGCCGACGGCGGGACCCTGTTCCTCGACGAAGTCGCCGAACTGCCGCTGCCGATGCAGGTCAAGTTGCTGCGCGCGATCCAGGAAAAGACGGTCCGCCCGGTCGGCGCCAACGCCGAAGTGCCGGTCGACGTGCGCATCCTCTCGGCCACCCACAAGGACCTCAACGTCCTGGTCGCCGACGGCACTTTCCGCCACGACCTGTTCTACCGCATCAACGTCATCGAACTGGACGTGCCGCCGCTGCGCGAGCGCACCGGCGACCTGCCGTTGCTCTCCGAGGCCATCCTCAAGCGTCTGGCCTACGCGATGAAGCGGCGCGCGCCCTCGCTGTCCCGCGATGCGGTCGCCGCGCTCGAAAGCTACCCCTTCCCAGGCAACGTCCGCGAGCTGGAGAACATCCTCGAGCGCGCGCTGGCGATGGCCGACGGCGAGACCATCGAGGCCCGCGACCTGCGCCTGCCCCATGCCGGCATGGCCGCGGGACCGACTGCCGCCGCGGCCCCGGTCGCCGCCCCGACGACGGGCACGGTCATGGGCCTGCCGCCTGCGGCCGGCGCCCCGCCCGCACAGGATCCGCGCACCCTCAGCCCGCGCGACACCAGCACCAGCGCCCTGCCCTCGTACATCGAGGAAATCGAGCGCAACGCGATCCAGAAGGCGCTGCAGGAACACCGCTACAACAAGACCAAGACCGCGGCCGCGCTGGGCATCACCTTCCGCGCCCTCCGCTACAAGCTCAAGAAACTCGGGATCGAATGAACCCCGGCCCCGGGGCTTGCAGCCCTCGGCGCACTGCGCATAATCGCCGACCGTGTCCGGTCTCCCATGCGCCGCCATGACCCGCTGGAAAGCATCCGCCACCCATTTCGCCATCAGTCTGGTCGTCATCGGCGTGATCGCCGCGATCATCGTCTGGCGCTGGTACCCGCTCGAGCTGTTCGGCATGGCCAAGGCCGGCGGCCTGCTGAGCATCCTGCTGGCCGTGGATCTGGTCCTCGGCCCGCTGTTGACCGCCGTCGTGTTCCGCAGCGGCAAGCCGGGCCTGAAATTCGACCTTGCGGTCATCGGCCTGCTGCAGGTGGCGGCGCTGTTCTACGGGCTGTTCGTGATGTGGCAGTCGCGGCCCGTGTATCTGGTCGCGACCTCCGACCGGTTCCACCTCGTCTTCGCCCATGAGATCGACGCCGCCAGCGCCGCCAAGGCACCGCCGGCCTACCGTGATCTGCCGCTGTGGGGTCCGGAAGTGGTGGCGGCACCTCTCCCCACCGATCCCAAGCAACGCCTCGAGGCCATGATCCTGGCGATGAGCGGCAGCGACATCCAGCTCATGCCCGGACGCTACGCGCCCTATCCCGCGCGCGGCGGCGAACCGCTGCAAGCCGCAATCCCGGCCGCCGAGGCGATCGCGGCCGCGGCGCCTGCGCAACGGGCCGCGTGGCAGGCCGCCTTCGGACGATATCGGGATGCCCCCTCCGCGGCGATGCTGCCGCTGCAATCGTCGCGCGGCGACGCGACCCTGCTCATCGATGGCCGGGACGGGAGAATCCTGGGCTACGCCGACCTGGACCCGTGGCCGATCCTGGAAGCCCTCGAATCGCGGAGAGAGGTATCGGCCCGGGCCAGGACGCCCTGAGACCTGGCTGCGCGGTCGGGGCCGACGGCCCCGACGCCTGCTGTCGGGCTGTCGTGAACAACGCCTGGAACCAAGCTGCCGGCATCGCCAAGGGGTGCTGCGGCGACGGAGCAGGTGCGCACGCGATCGACGATTCGTGCTTCGCACGCCCTACCGCGGGGCCGACTGCGCCGTGCAGCGCATTTGCGGGCTGCACGGCGGCGTGCCGGAGGGATTCGCCGAGTCCAAGCGACCCGGAAGGTCATTGTTCCCCTGCTACTGCGCTGGCGCCGGCCGCGCGAGCCGGTTCGCGGTCCAGGCGGACAGATAGCTGCGCGACATCCCGTAATAGGTGTTGCTGACCCGCACCCCCGCACCCAGTTCGTCTTCCAGCGCGCGCACGCGTTCCGGCCGACCCTCGCCGATCGCACCGAGCATGGCGATCACCAGCAGGTGATCGCGCACCAACGCCGGCGCTGCCGTCGCCGGCAGCCGGTCGAGACCGGCCCGGCCAAGACGATACATCGCGGCGGCATCGCGCCGCGCCGTGGCGGCGTAGGCGGCCAGCAATGCGGAGGCCTGCGGATCCCGGGCGCGTTCGCCGATCCAGACCGGGTCGATCCAGACCCCCTGGAGATCTTCCGGCGTCAGCGCGCCGATGGTGAAATCGGCGATCACGGATGCGGCCTCCAGCCACTTGCCGATCGGGGCCTGCGGGTCGCGGAGCACGACGATGTTCTCCGCAATGGCCGGGTCCAGCCCCGCGCCTTCGCCCAGGCCGAGCATGACCTCGCGGATCCGCCGGGCGTTGACGTGATCGGTGACGCCGACGCTGCTGGGAACAGGACTCACGTTCTCCGACACCGGAACGGGCCGACGGCCACCGGTCATCTCCAGCACCGGCATGCCGGCCGCCATCAGCGATATCACGCTCTGCACGCTTTCGCCCTTGAAACGCGAACGCGGCGCGGACAAGGCGACGCTCGGCAGGTAATCGGTATGGACCGGCGCCGCATACAGCTCGACGAGGGCCGCCAGCACGTCCCGGTTCGCGAACCGACGGACGGCGTGATCGCCCGCGGACCGCAGGCCAAGTCGCGCCAACTCCCCGTCCAGCGCCGGGGAGCGCAGCCGCGACGGCTCCAGCGCCCCGATCGGCTCGTGCGAGGCGACGAACAGCACGTCGGACGAGTTGATGAGATAGCCCTCGACGTAGGGATATTCCTCGATCAGGGCCGCGATCATCGAATAGAACAGCGGATCGTTGATCTCGTAGGACTGGATCCACTGCACCAGCAGACCGCCGTCGCCGAGGTGCCGACCGAGGAATCGATAGAACTCCCGGGTGAACAGACTGGATACGCCGCTGACCCAGGGGTTCGACGGCTCGGAAACGATCACGTCGTAACGCTTCGCGCCAGCGGAAAAGAAGGTCCGCGCATCGTCGAGGCGCAGCGTGCCGCGCGGATCCGTATAGGCGCGTGCGACGCGCTCGCCGAACATGCGGGCGCCATCGACCATCGCAGGCTCGATCTCGATGGTATCGACCGCGCGCGGTGCAGCGCTGCCGAGCATGGTATGCGTCGTCAGCCCCGAACCCCAGCCGATGATCGCGATCCGCTCCGGTGCCGGGTGCAGGGCCAGCGGCAGGCTCGCGGCCATGGCCATGGTGTACTCGTCGTCGGTCGGCGCACTGTCCAGGGCCAGCTTCAGCGACGCGTCCGGTTTGCCGTTGGTGGCGATGGCACCGGTACCGCTCGCTTCGTAGTAGGAGACCGTCGCAGTCTTGCCGTCGCGCAGATAGCGCACCTTGAACGCTTCGTCCAGGACGGCGCGGCCGTGGCGGAACACACCGGACGCCTGCGCCCGCGGATCGGCCGCACCGAACAGCAGACTGCCTGCGGTGACGACCAGAGTCGCGGCGAGCGCGCCGTAGTACTGCTGGGTCTTGAACTTCGCGGTGAAAGCGCGCAACAACACCAGACCCAGCAGGATGTCCGCCAGCGCCGCAAGCGTCACCGCCAGACGCAGGCCCAACAGCGGGATCAGCACGTGCACGGCCAGAACCACGCCGGCGATCGCGCCCAACGTGTTCATGGCATAGATCCGGCCGATGCTGCGTTCGCCGGCGCCGCGTCGCAGCAGCGCCATCGTGAACAGCGGCAGGGTCATCCCGGCGAAGAACGCCGCCGGGAACATGATCGCGAGCGCGATCGCGGCGCTTCCGAGCGTGTAGAGATCGTAGCCGGCATCGGTCCTGGGCAGCAGGCCCATCAGCCATCCGACCCAGGCGAAGCTGTTGGCGAACAGCGGCAGCGAGATCAGGGCCGCAAGGCCCATCAGCACCTGGGCGATGCCGGCGGCGTTCACCGGGTCCTGGATCCGCGCGCTGCGTTTGCGCACCCAAAGCCCGCCGAACGCAAGGCCCAGGATGAAGGCGCTGAGCATCAATTCGAAGGAGTGGACGGTCGTCCCCAGCGCCTGGTTGAGCATCCGGATCCAGCCCACCTCGTACACGAACGAACTGGCGCCGCTGATGGCCGCGCCGAACAGCATCAGCTTCGACAGCGGCCGCAACCCGGGGTCCTCGACCGGCCGAGTCTCGATGACCGGCGCGGCAGCGGCCGGCACCGGAATTTCGGCGGTCGCGGCCGCGACGCGCCAGGCCATCACGCCGACCAGCAGATTGATCACGCCGGCCACGGCGATCGCACCCGGCATGCCGATCCACGGCAACAGGAGGAAGGTCGCCACCAGCGCACCGGCGGCCGCGCCGATGCTGTTGGTGAAATACAGCCCGCCCAGGATCTGGCCGTCCTGCCCGGGCGCCACGCGCAGATAACCGCCGCTCATCAGCGGAAAGGTCATGCCCAGCATCACGCTCTGCGGCGCGATCATCAGCGCCGCGGTGCCCCACTGCCAGAGGCGCACCCCGGTCTCGCTTTGCAAGGCCGGAAGCACGGTTTCCTGCGACAGCGACATGTAGCCGACGAACATCGGATGGAACACCAGGGCGGTGAGCCCGATCACAACTTCGACGATGGCGTAGGCTCGGATCAGACCGGTCCAGCGGCCGCCTCGGGCGCTCACCAGCCAGGCCCCTGCGGCCATGCCGCCCATGAAGATGCCGAGCACCAGAGTCTGCGCATACGCGGCGTGGCCGAGGACGAGACCGAGGTAATGCGACCAGATCGCCTGATACACCAGGCCCGCGAAACCGGAGGCGACGAAGAGCAGCAACAGCATCCGCTCGAGACGGGCCGTGGAGGTCGGCATGCAGGATCCCCTGAAATTGGCGTTGTACCGGATCATAGCCTGAACGCATCGGCCGTCCGGCATCGGTGCCGACAGCCGCAGGCACGATGCGACTGCGATCACGAATCGGCACGGAACACCAGGAACCTGCGCGGAAGGCATAGAGGACAGACAGTGACTCTTTTGGGAACGGTCCGTGCAATGTGACGTTCTGCGTCACTTCCTGCCTCGACGTGAACTGTGAGGCTGAACACAGCTTGATCCCCAATCCGGAACTGCGTTCGGGTGCGGATTCTGGCACGCTGTATGCTTGTTGAGGTTCTGCACGTGCTCAGTCGCACGGGCGCCCACGGACCGGACCACGTCTGGACACGGGGCACGTGAAGAAACTTTTCGCCACACCACCTCCCGAGGGACTCGTCATGAAGAAGCAGCAAGGTTTCACCCTGATCGAACTGATGATCGTCGTCGCGATCATCGCCATCCTGGCGGCCATCGCCCTGCCGGCCTACCAGAACTACGTCGCCAAGTCGCAGGCGACCTCCGGTCTCGCCGATGTCCGCGGTGGTGTCACCGCCTATGAGGAAGGCATCCAGAGCGGCGAAAACGGCGCCGGCACCCCGGCCAACGCCGACATCGGTCTGGCCGCGAAGACCCCGCGCTGCAGCACCATCACGGTCGGCGGCAACTGGAACGCGGCCGCAGGTCAGACCATCGCCTGCACCCTGGCCGGCAACCCGTCCGTGGTCGGCAAGACCATCACCCTGACGCGCGATGCCAACGGCCAGTGGCCGTGCACGGTCGGCGGCGGTCTCGCTGCCCAGCACCGCCCGAACGGCTGCACCTGATCCGCCTTCCGATCGCAATCCGCGAACGCGAATGCCGGCACGCTGTGGGCCTGATCATGTCTGCACCTGATCACTCGCACAGGCGCCCACGGACCGGACCACGTCTGGACACGGGGCACGTGAAGAAACATTTTCGCCACACCACTCCCGAGGGACTCGTCATGAAGAAGCAGCAAGGTTTCACCCTGATCGAACTGATGATCGTCGTCGCGATCATCGCCATCCTGGCGGCCATCGCCCTGCCGGCCTACCAGAACTACGTCGCCAAGTCGCAGGCGACCTCCGGTCTCGCCGATGTCCGCGGCGGCGTCACCGCCTACGAAGAAGGCATCCAGAGCGGCGAAAACGGCGCCGGCACCCCGGCCAACGCCGACATCGGTCTGGCCGCGAAAACCCCGCGCTGCAGCGCCATCACCGTCGGCGGCAACTGGAACGCGGCCGCGGGTCAGACCATCGCCTGCACCCTGGCCGGCAACCCGTCCGTGGTCGGCAAGACCATCACCCTGACCCGCAATGCCACCGGCCAGTGGCCGTGCACGGTCGGCGGTGGTCTCGCTGCCCAGCACCGCCCGAACGGCTGCACCTGATCCGGCCGGTCGATCGCGATACGCGAACGGAAAAAGGGGTGCCCCAGGGTGCCCCTTTTTCTTTTCGACCGACCCGGCGACTCCTCTCCCGACACCATCCCCCATCCGCCACCTCCACCCCCGAGGAGCGCCCCATGCGAGACCTGCGTCCATCCCAGAGCGGTTTCACGTTGATCGAACTCATGATCGTGGTAGCAATCATCGCGATCCTCGCCGCGATCGCGCTTCCGGCCTACTTCAACTACATCGCCAAGTCGCAGACCACGGCCGGGCTGTATGACATCCGCGGCGGGATCACCGTGTTCGAGGAGCGTATCCAGAATTTCGAAGGCCTCGGCGGTGGCGCTCCGGCAGGTCCGAATGAAGTCGGCCTCCCGGCTTCCACGCCCCGCTGCAGCGGCATCACGGTGAGCGGCAACTGGGACGCGCCGGCAGGTCAGGCGATCCGCTGTACGCTGGCCGGCAATCCCGACGTGGTCGGCAAGACCATCACCCTGACCCGCAATGCCACCGGCCAGTGGCCATGTTCGGTCGGTGGTGGCCTGGCGGCGCGCCATCGCCCGAACGGCTGCTCCTGAACGCTGCTCCCGAGCCCGGCGCCCCCGGCCCGGGCGCCCCCGTCTACCGCAGAGCCCCGTACCGGGCGTAGTATCTGCGGACACGTGCCCGAAACTTCATGCCGTTTCGATGTTATCGTCGGGATGTACATGATCCACATGGGCTCCACGGGGTGATTGGGGGCTGCCGAATTGAACGTTGCGCACACTTCCAACCTGATCGGGATCACCGGCATCGCCCGGCGTTTGGTGCTGGACGGCGCCCTGGACGAGGCGGCCGCCCGCGAGGCGCTGGACGCGGCCACCCGTGAGCGCAAACCGATCGCCAACTACCTGCGCGAGCAGAAGCTGGTCAGCCCGGCGCAACTGGCCGCGGCCAACTCGATCGAATTCGGCATGCCGCTGTTCGACCCGGTCGCAATGGACGCCAGTCAGAGCGCGATCCGCCTGGTCAAGGACGAACTGCTTCACAAGCATCACGTCCTGCCCCTGTTCAAGCGCGGCGGCAAGCTGTTCGTCGGCGTCTCCGACCCGACCAACACCGCGGCGCTGGACGAAATCAAGTTCCATACGAACCTGCAGGTCGAACCGATCCTGGTCGACGAAGACACCATCCAGCGCACGATGCAGTTGTGGATGGACTCGCAGGATTCGCTCGGCAGCATGGACGACGCCGAAGGCCTGGACAATCTCGATGTCTCCGGCGGCGAGGACGAAGCCGGCAGCGAAGGCGGCATCGACGCCAAGGGCGACGACACCCCGGTGGTCAAGTTCGTCAACAAGGTGCTGGTCGACGCGATCAAGCGCGGCGCATCCGACATCCATTTCGAGCCCTACGAGAACGACTACCGGGTGCGGCTGCGCATCGACGGCATCCTCAAGCAGGTGGCCAAGGCTCCGGTCAAGCTCAGTCAGCGCATCGCCGCGCGCCTGAAAGTGATGTCGCAACTGGACATCGCCGAGAAACGCGTGCCGCAGGACGGCCGCATCAAGCTC
>JBIJAD010000430.1:0-3142 GCA_044345955.1 Lysobacteraceae bacterium | reverse complement strand
CAATAGCCCTCGACGTTGAGCTGGCCGGAGACGGTCAGGAACGTCTCCTTGCCGAAGAAGTCCTTGCCGAAATCGATGCCGCCGCCGGCGTTGCGCGGCAGGTTCGTCAGGTCCAGGGTGGAAATGCGGAACATCTGCCCGGCGCCTTCGGCGTCCGAGGTCGAGATGATCGGAGTGTTGACCCAGTAGAAGCCGTTTTCGTGGAAGAAGCGGTGGATCGCCTGCGCCAGGCAGTGGCGGATGCGGGCGACCGCACCGAACAGGTTGGTGCGCGGGCGCAGGTGGGCGACCTCGCGCAGGAATTCCATGGAGTGCTGCTTGGGCTGGATCGGGTAGGTCTCCGGGTCCTCGACCCAGCCGACCACCTCGATCGCGCGGGCCTGGATCTCCACGCTCTGGCCCTTGCCCTGCGAGGCCACCAGGGTGCCGGTGGCGACGATCGCGCAGCCGGCGGACAGGTGCTTCACCTCGGTCTCGTAGTTCGGAAGGGTCTCCGGCGCCACCACCTGGATCGGCGCGAAGCAGGAGCCGTCGCTGACCTGTACGAAGCTGAGGGCGCTGGAATCGCGGCGGGTACGGACCCAGCCGCGGACCGTGACCTCGGTTCCGAGCCCGGCCGTCCCGGCCAGTGCGTCCCGGATCGTCGTCGTTTCGACACTCATGAAAGCCATGGTTCTTGAATTCCCGCGCGCTCGCGCCGATATCGGATCAGCCGCAAAGTCTACTAGAATCTCCCCCATGGCCATTTCCCTCGCCCCCGCCGCCCTCGAGCGCATCCGCGGCTACCTCGCCGCCGCCCCCGACACCCTCGGCCTCCGTTTCGGGGTCCGGCGCACCGGCTGCTCCGGCTGGAGCTACGTCGTCGACCTGGCCCGCGAGGCCCGCGAGGGCGACAGCGTCAGCGAGCAGGACGGGGTCAAGGTCTTCGTCGATACCGACAGCCTGTCGTTGGTGGACGGCACCGAGATCGATTTCCTGCGCCAGGGCCTGAACGAGCAGTTCGTGTTCCGCAACCCCAACGTCAAGGCCGAATGCGGCTGCGGCGAGAGCTTCACCACCGACGCCGACAAGGCGGCCTGAGCACCCCCGCGGCCGGCGCAGTCCCTTTGCCGCAGGCCGGCGAGGGCGTCATCGCACCGGGGTCAGCACCAGATCCTGGAAATCGAAGCTGAAGTCGGTGCTCGGCGACACCGCCTGCATCCGCGCCTCGCGCGGCACGCCGTCGTGGTCCAGCGCGAAGGTCACGAACGCATCGGCGTTGAGCCAGCGTTCGTCCCAGCGCACGATGAAACTGTCGTGCTGCCAGTGTTCCAGCGTGCCGAGCAGCGACTTCGTGCGCGTGAACTGCATGCGCAGGCGGCCGTTCTCCATCGTGATCGCGATATCGCCGTACCACGGATCGCGCCAGACCCCGGCATAGGCCGACAGCGGCAGCGAGGGCGTCGAGCGCTTCGCGCGCGCCGCCTGATGCTTCGCCCAACTGTCGTCGGCCTTGCGCCGTGTCTGCGACAGCAGGTCGAGGTACGTCGTCATCCAATCGATGGCCGGGACACCCAGATAGGCATCGATCGTGTGCAGGGTGAGCGCGTTGAAGGCACCGCTCATCTCGGCATTGGTGAGCACCACGACGCCGAGCCCCAGCTCCGGCACCAGGGTCAGCCGCGACACCATGCCCGGCCAGCCGCCGGTGTGCCAGACCAGTTTGTGCCCGCGGTAATCCGACACCATCCAGCCCTGCGCATAACCCGAGAACTTGGGGCGCGCGAGTTTGATCTCCGGCGACCCAGGGGCCTAGCTCGGCGTCACATCCATGGGCGTCAGCACCGACCACATACGGTGCTGGCTGAGTTCGTCGAACAGCCATTGTTCCTGGCCCTGGGCATTCAGATACCGGCCGGCGGCCAGTTGCACCTGCATCCACTTCGCCATGTCGTTTGCGCTGGAATAGAGCCCGCCGGCGCCGGAGGCGTTGTGCCAGGTCAGCCGCGGCGCCGGCTCCAGGTTCTTGAAATCGGCCAGGGCATGACCGGTCGCGACCTTGTCCCCCGGCAGAAAGGTATCGCTGTTGTAGCGGGTCTCGCGCATGCCCAGCGGCTCGAAGATCCGGCTGCGGAGGAAGGCGTCGAACGATTGTCCGCTCGCCTCCTCGATCACCAGTTGCGCCACGGCATACAGGATATTGTCGTAGGCGTAGCGGTCGCGGAAGCCGCCCTTGATCGGCACCCGCGCCAGACGCTCGACCACCTCGCGGGTCGTGTAGTCGGTGGTCGGCCAGTACAGCAGGTCGCCGGCGCCCAGGCTCAGGCCGCTGCGGTGCGCCAGCAGGTCGCGAATCCGCATCTCGCGGGTGATGGTGGGGTCGGCCATGCGGAACCAGGGCAGGTGGTCGATGACCCGGTCGTCCAGGCTGAGCTTGCCGTCCTCGGCCAGCATGTTCAGCGCGGTCGCGGTGAAGGCCTTGCTGTTGGAGGCGATCGCGAACAGAGTGTCGGCCTCGACCGGGCCTTCGCCGAGCGCGCGCTCGCCCCAGCCGCGGGCGAGCACCACTTCGCCGTCCTTGACCACCGCGATCGCGATCCCCGGGACCTGGAAGCGTCTGCGGATATCCTCGACCTTCGCGTCCAGGCCGGCCAGTTCCGCGGGCAGGGCGCTCGTGGCCCGCGAGGCGGGCCGCGTCTCGTCCTGGGCGGAGACGGTCGTCGGGCCGACGAGGGCCGGACCGAGGACCAGACAGAGGAATGCCTGGGCGAAACGGGGACGCAGGGGGTCGGCAAGGCGAAAGCCGGGCATGACGGGGTCCGGAAGGGGAAAGGGGGAAGGGGCCGCCACTATCGCCCAATTCCGGCCCGATTCCGGCGCGTCCCGGCCCCGGCCGGCATCCGCCGGACGTCCTCGGCCCGGGCGGATTGCGCGCAAGTGCTTGAACCTGCCATACTTTCCGGCTCCCGTTCCGGCGGGAGACCTTGCCCCACTGTCGCCACCCAGGCGCCCGGGGGCTTTCGGCCGGCAATCCCGCCCGCCGATATCCAGAAGGAAACCGCAATGCGTCACTACGAAGTCGTGTTCATGGTCCACCCGGACCAGAGCGAGCAGGTGCCGGCGATGATCGAGCGCTACAAGGCGCTGATCGAAAACGGCAGCG
>JBIJAD010000093.1:0-11609 GCA_044345955.1 Lysobacteraceae bacterium | reverse complement strand
GGCGACTGAGTCGCCACCTTCGCGGGGCACCGACCCCGCGCATACGAAAAAGGGCGCCCCGGGCGCCCTTTTTCGTGGCCGGTCGGCGGCGCTCAGAGCCGCGAGGCGATCGCACGAGCGAAGGACATCGTGTTGCCCTCGCCGCCCAGGTCCGGGGTCAGCGAATCCTTCGCTTCCAGGGTCGCGACGATGGCGTTGCGCAGACGGCTGGCGTTGTCGGGCTGGCCGATGTGATCGAGCATCTGCCCGACCGCGAGCAGCAGCGCGCAGGGGTTGGCGAGGCCCTTGCCGGCGATGTCCGGGGCCGAGCCGTGCACCGCCTCGAAGATCGCGGCCTCGGTGCCGATGTTCGCGCCCGGGGCCAGGCCCAGACCGCCGACCAGACCGGCGCAGAGGTCGGAAATGATGTCGCCGAACAGGTTGGTGGTGACGATGATGTCGAACTGCTCCGGACGCATCACCAACTGCATGCAGGCGTTGTCCACGATCATCTCGTTGCACTGGATGTCGGGATATTCGGCGGCGACCACGCGCGCGGTCTTGAGGAACAGTCCGGAGGTGGATTTCAGGATGTTGGCCTTGTGGACCACCGTGACCTTTTTCCGCCCCGTGCTGCGGGCCAGCTCGAAGGCGTAGCGCACGATGCGCTCCGAGCCCCGACGGGTGATCTTCTGGGTCAGGACCGCGGTCTCGCCGTCCTCCGACAGGGCCTGGCCCTCGCCGATGTAGGCGCCTTCGGTGTTCTCGCGGACCGTGATCAGGTCGACGCCGCTGGGGAAGCGCGATTTCGTGTTCGGGAAGGACTTGGCCGGGCGCACGTTGGCGTAGAGGTCGAAGCGTTTGCGCAGCTCGACGTTGATCGAACTGAAGCCTTCGCCCACCGGGGTGGTCAGCGGGCTCTTGAGCGCGATCCGGTTGCGGCGGATCGAATCCAGCGTCGCCTGCGGCAGCAGTTCGCCGTGCTTCTCCAGCGCGACCATGCCGGCATCGGCTTCTTCATAGGTCAGGCCGGCATTCATCGCATCGAGCACGAACAGCGCGGCCTCCATGATCTCGGGGCCGATGCCATCGCCGCGGATGACGGTGATCGTTTGGGTCATGGGGTCACTTCCAGGCAGGCCCGACGCACGGGCGCGGGCCGGAATCAGGGGGCGAAAGACAAGACGGGGAACGCCGCCGGATCGCCCTGGATGGACGAACCGGCGCGCGAATGCCGCGAATTATGCCGGAAGTACGTTGATTTTTCCGGAAAAATCGCTCAGACCATGGTCGAACGGCGGCCCTGGCGCCCGCGCGGAGCGCTCAGTCGTGGTCGTGGGCGGGAACCACCGCGGATTCGCCCTGCTCCAGCCGGTCGAGGAAATCGACCGCGCGACGCAGGTGCGGAATCACGATCGACCCACCGACCACCAGGCCGACCGAGAAGGCTTCGAACATCTCGTCGCGGTTCACCCCGGCCTCTCGGCACTGGGCCACGTGGTAGCTGATGCAGTCGTCGCAGCGCAGCACCAGCGAGGCGACCAGACCGAGCAGTTCCTTGGTCTTCACATCCAGCGCGCCGGGCTGGTAGGTCTGGGTGTCCAGCGCGAAGAATCGGCGCACCACCTGGTTGGGTTCGGCCAGGATGCGTTCGTTCATGCGCTTGCGGAACGCGGTGAACTCGGCGACCCGGTCCTTCTCGCTGCCGGTGTCGCTCATGCGCCTTCCCCGGTGAGCAGAGGCTCGAATTTCCCGGCCCGGTGCATCGCCATCATGTCGTCGAAGCCGCCGACGTGGACCTCGCCGACGAAGATCTGCGGCACGCTGGTGCGGCCGGCGCGGGAGATCATGCGCTCGCGCTCCGCCGGATCGGTGTCCACCCGCACTTCGGCCCAGTTCAGGCCCTTGCTCTTGAGAAAATTCTTGGCGGCGACGCAGTAGGGGCAGATCGCGGTGGTGTACATCGTGATCTGCGGGGCGGACGGGGTGTTCAAGACGGTCTCCTGGCGGCGGCGGGCGCCGGACGGACTGGAATGAGGCGCAGATGATGGGGGGCTGCCGGGGGCTTTTCCAGCCGCCGTCGTCGTCGCGAGGGCAACACTGCGGTCCACGGAACATCGCGGCCCGGATGCGGTCGAAGACACCGCCCCCATGCGGAACGCATCCGCTGCCTTAACCACAGATTCACGCCGCCGACGGCCGCAGACGGCATGCTCTGCGCATTCGCTTCCGGAATTCCCCCATGCGCCTGACGGCCCTGCTCGCCGCCTTCACCTTCTCCCTCGCCGCGGCGGTCGCCCCGGCCCAGGACAACCGGCTGCCCGATATCGGCTCCTCGGCCAACGAACTGCTCAATCCGGTCAAGCAGGAGGAATACGGCCGGATGCTGCTGGCCCAGTTGCGCCACTACGGCTACATCCTCGACGACCCGCTCATCGACGGCTGGCTGCAATCGGTCGGTCACCGCCTCGCGGCCGCCAGCGACAAGCCGCAGCAGCCGTTCACCTTCTTCATGCTCGAGGATCGCGCGTTCAACGCATTCGCGACGCTGGGCGGCTACATCGGCACCAATGCCGGCCTGGTGCTGGCGGCGGAAAGCGAGGACGAAGTCGCCGGCGTGCTCGCGCACGAGGTCGCGCACGTCACCCAGACCCATGTGCTGCGCAGCGTCGAACGCGCGCAGAAGGACAGCGTGCCGATCCTGCTGGCGATGCTCGGCGCGATCGCCCTCGCCCAGTCTTCCGGCGGCAATTCCTCGGACGACGCCTCGATGGCGGCCCTGGCCTCGGCGCAGGCGCTGATGCAGCAGCGCCAGATCGATTACACCCGCTCCAACGAGTCCGAAGCCGACCGGATCGGCATCCAGACCCTGGTCCGCGCCGGCTACGACCCGCAGGCGATGGTCAGCATGTTCACCCGGATGCAGACGATCTCGCGGGTCAATCAGGGCGGCGAACGCGAGCGCGCGCCGGACTATCTGCGCACCCATCCGGTGACCACGATCCGGGTCAGCGAGGCGCGCGCACGGGCCGAGGAACTGGCGAACAGGCCGCGCGGCTTCGACACAGGCGCCGGCCCCGCCGGCGAAAACCCGCTGCTGCCGGCCGGGCTGCGCATCGGCGCATCGGCGCCGCGCGACGACAACCTGCAGTTCGGCTGGGCGCGCGAGCGTATCCGCGTCTTCAGCGCCAACACCGCCGCCGAAGCGGTGCGCGAGTACGAAGGCATGCGCCAGAAGGCGGCGCTGACCGACGCGCAGCGTTACGGCCTGGCGATCGCCCGCCATCGCAGCGGCGACTTCCCCGCCTCCGCTCGCGAACTGCAGCCGCTGCTGGCGAAATTCCCGGCCGACCCGTGGATCGTGATCGCGATGGCGGAAAGCGACGCCGCGCAGGGCCGCTTCGCCGAAGCCGATTCGCGAATGGAATCGCTGCTCGCGCGGATGCCGCAGCATCGCGCCGCGAGCCTGAGCTATGCCCGTCTCCTGGCCGAACGCAACGATGCCGAAGCCGGCCGCCGCGCGCAGACCGTGCTGCGTCCGCTGTTGGTCTCGGCCAAGGAAGACCCGGTGTTCCAGCAGGTCTTCGCCCGCGCGAGCGAAGTCGCCGGCGACCCGATCCGGGCCGGCGAAGCCTATGCCGAGGCCGAATTCCTCAACGGTCGCCCCGAGCGCGCCCTGATCCAGCTCAACACCCTGCTCAAGCGCCCCGAACTGGACTACTACGCCCGGGCCCGGATCGAATCCCGGGTGGCGGCGATCACCCCGACCGTACTGGAACTGCGTCGCCAGGGAATCGAGGACGACATCCTGCGGCGGCGCTGAGCCCGCCCCCTTGACATCGCCGCATCATCGCATCAAGATGCAGAGATGAGGACCACCATCGACCTGCCCGACGACCTGCACCGGATCGTCACCAGCCTCGCCCGCCACACCGGGCGCAGCCTGGGCCAGACCGTGGCCGAACTGCTGCGGCGCGGCCTCGCCGCCGACGAAGCGGGCCGGGTCGGCGAGGCGCCGGCCGTCTATCGCGTGCACCCGCAGACCGGGCTGCCGGTCGTGGCCTCGCGACAGCCGCTGACCGAGGACGACGTGAAGTCGCTGGACGACGATGGGCTGGACGCAGATCGGCAGGGCGACGCACCGTGACCACCCTGCTCGACGGCAATGTGCTGGTGGCGTTGATCGACCGTTCGCATGTGCATCACGCCGCCGCGGTGGCCTGGTTCGGGCGCCATGTCGGCGGTCACGATGGCGGTTTCGCGACCTGCCCGATCACCCAGGGCACCCTCCTGCGGCTGTTGCTGCGCTTCGGCGCGGTCGCCAATGCCGGCGAAGCGGTCGCGGTGCTGCGCGGCATCACCGCTCACCCCCGCCACAGTTTCTGGGCCGACGACATGGGCTACGCGGAGATCGCCTGGACCGGGGTGCTCGGCCACCGACAGGTCACGGATGCCTACCTCGCCGCGCTGGCGCGCCACCGCGGCGGCCGTGTAGCCACCTTCGACCGCGGCCTGGCCGCGCTGCATCCGGACGTGGTCGAGGCGATCGACGCCTGAACCGGGCTTCGCAGGTCGCCGGTCGCCGATCGACCGCTGCGCTCCGGATACGGCCATGTCGCTCGTCATCGTCCGGTCACAAAAGTGTCGTCTACTGTGCCACGCGCCCCGCAGGCTCCACCCGCGGGGTTTCCCGCAGCGGCCAGACGCCCGAAATCCCATGCAGAAGCGCATCCTCATCGTCGACGACGAACCCGCGATCCGCGACATGGTCGCGTTCGCCCTGCGCAAGGGCGAATACGAGCCGGTCCATGCCGGCGACGCGCGCGAGGCGCAGTCGGCGATCGCCGAGCGTGTTCCCGACCTGATCCTGCTCGACTGGATGCTGCCCGGTACCAGCGGCCTCGAACTCGCCCGGCGCTGGCGCCGCGAATCGCTGACCCGCGACATCCCGATCATCATGCTCACCGCTCGCGGCGAGGAAAACGACCGCGTCGGCGGCCTCGAAGCCGGCGTCGACGACTACGTGGTCAAGCCGTTCTCGGCGCGCGAGCTGCTGGCGCGGATCCGCGCGGTGCTGCGGCGCTCGCGCGAAGACGATGAGGACGGCAGTGTGCAGGTCGGCGCACTCCGCATCGACGGCGCCTCGCACCGGGTGTTCGCCGGCGATACCCAGATCCAGATCGGTCCGACCGAATATCGCCTGTTGCACTTCTTCATGACCCACGCAGAACGGGTCTACACCCGCAACCAGTTGCTGGATCACGTCTGGGGCGGCAACACCTACGTCGAGGAGCGCACGGTGGACGTGCACATCCGCCGCCTGCGCCGCGCGCTGGAGCCGGTGCAGCTCGAAGGCATGGTGCAGACCGTGCGCGGCGCCGGCTACCGCTTCTCCGCCACCCTCTGACCGGCCGCGCCGCACGGACGGCGCAACCGGGATGCGATAGGCTGCACCGATGCCCCACGACGCCCGCTCCGCCTGGTTCCGGACGCTCGGCCAGCTCGCGCTGGTCCTGATCGCCGCGCTGGCGCTGGGCGTCGCGCTCGACCGCCCGTGGCCGGTGCTGACCGCCACCGCGCTCGGCGTGGTCGCCTGGCACTACTGGAAACTGCGCAACGTACTGCTGCGGTTGACCGCACGCCAGCGTCAGGCGCCACCGCGCGGCCAGGGCGTGTGGAACGAACTGGACCGTCTTCTCTACCGCAGCCAGCACGAGATGCGCGGGCGCAAACGCCGCCTGATCGAAATGCTGCGCGCCTACCGCGCCGCGACGGCGGCCCTGCCCGATGCGATCGTGGTGGTCGAACGCAACAGCCAGCGCATCCAATGGTTCAACGCCGCCGCGACCCGCCTGCTCGGGCTGCGCTATCCGCAGGATTTCGGCGCCGCACTGGGCGAACGCCTGCAGCCGCTGCCGATCGCGCACTGGCTGGCCGCCGGCCGTCATGCCGAACCGCTGCTGGACGTGGCCTCGCCGGCGCAGCCGGAACTCCGCCTGAGCCTGCGCCTGATCCCCTATTCCGACGAACTGTGGCTGCTGGTCGCTCGCGACGTCAGCAAGCTGATGCGGCTCGAACAGATGCGCCGCGATTTCGTCGCCAACGTCTCGCACGAACTGCGCACGCCGCTGACCGTGGTCCACGGGTATCTGGACATGCTCGATCCGGCCGAGCAGCCGGACTGGGCGCCGATGCTGACCGAGATGCAGCGCCAGTCGCAGCGCATGACCCAACTGGTCGAGGACCTGCTGACCCTGTCGCGGCTGGAGGCGCAGGAAGCGCTGCCGGAAGAGACGGTGTCGATGGCTTCGATGCTGGCCACGCTCAAGCGCGAGGCCGAAGCGCTCAGCCAACGCCGGCATACGGTCGCGGTCGAGGACTCCGCCGGCGTCGATCTGTGGGGCTCGACCAAGGAACTGCACAGCGCGTTTTCCAATCTGGTCAGCAACGCCGTGCGTTACACCCCGGCCGGCGGCCGCATCGCCATCCGTTTCGCGCGCGAGCGCGACGGCGGCGTGTCGCTGGCGGTGCAGGACACCGGCTACGGCATTCCCGCCTCGCATCTGCCGCGGATCACCGAGCGTTTCTATCGCGTCTCCACCAGCCGTTCGCGCGAGAGCGGCGGCACCGGCCTCGGCCTGTCGATCGTCAAGCACGTACTGAATCTGCACCAGGCGCGGCTGGAGATCGCCAGCGAAGTCGGCCGCGGCAGCCGCTTCGCCTGTCGTTTCGGGCCTGAGCGCGTACGCGAACGCGAGGTCGTCGACGATTTCTCCGAAGCGGCCGACGACGACGCACCCGCCCCCCACGAGGACCGCGCGGACACCGCATGAGCCCACGCAAACCACCCCGCACCCCATCCAGGCCGCAATCCGCTCCGGAACCGTCGCACGACGCCGATCCGCTGCGCGACCCCGCGCTGTATCTCAACCGCGAACTCTCGCAACTGGACTTCAATTTCCGGGTGCTGGCGCAGGCCCAGGACACGACGGTGCCGCTGCTGGAACGGCTGCGTTATCTGTGCATCTCCTGCACCAATCTCGACGAGTTCTTCGAGATCCGCGCCGCCACCGTGCGCCAGGCGCTGGATTTCGGCATGCCGCTTGCCGCCGACAGCATCCCCCACACCAACCTGCTCAAACGCATCCACGAACGCGCCGCCGAACTGGTTGACGCCCAGTACCGCTGCTGGAACGAAGTGCTGCGCCCGGCGCTGAACGAGGCCGGCGTGCGCGTGCTCGCGCGCCAGCACTGGAACGCGCGCCAGACCCGCTGGCTGCGCGCGTATTTCCGCGACGAGATCATGCCGGTGCTGTCGCCGCTGGGCCTGGACCCGGCGCATCCGTTCCCGAAGATCCTCAACAAGTCGCTCAACATCGTGGTCGTGCTCAAGGGCCGCGATGCCTTCGGCCGCGCCGGCCATCTGGCGATCGTGCGCGCGCCGCGTTCGCTGCCGCGGATCATCCAGTTGCCCGAGAAAGTCTCCGGCGGCGAGCACGATTTCGTGTTCCTGTCGGCGGTGCTCTCGGCCTTCGTCGACGAGCTGTTCCCCGGCATGGACGTGAAAGGCGCCTACCAGTTCCGGGTCACCCGCAATTCCGAACTGATCCTCGACGAGGAAGAAGTCGAGAATCTGGCCCTGGCGCTGCGCGACGAACTCGTCGGCCGCGGCTATCTGCGCGCGATGCGGCTGGAGATCGCCGCCGATTGCCCGAAGCCGATCGTGCGCACCCTGCTGGAGAACTTCGAACTGCCGGAGAACGCGGTCTACCGCATCAACGGCCCGGTCAATCTCAACCGCGCGGCGCAGATCCACGACATGGTCCAGCGCCCGGATCTGAAGTTCCCGCCGTACCAGCCGCAACTGCTCAAGGACATGGAGACGATTTTCGAGCGCGCGGCCGCCGGCGACGTGCTTCTGCACCATCCGTTCGACGCCTTCACCCCGGTGCTGGAACTGATCAAGCAGGCCGCCGAAGACCCGAACGTGCTCGCGATCAAGCAGACCCTCTACCGCGCGGGCAAGGACTCGCCGATCGTCGAGCACCTGATCCAGGCCGCGCGCAACGGCAAGGACGTCACCGTGGTGATCGAATTGCGCGCGCGGTTCGACGAAGAAGCCAATCTGCGCCTCGCCGACCGGCTGCAGGAAGCCGGCGTGCAGGTGGTCTACGGCGTGGTCGGCTACAAGACCCACGCCAAGATGCTGCTGATCGTGCGTCGCGAAGGCCGTCGCCTGCAGCGTTACGTGCATCTGGGCACCGGCAACTACCACGCCGGCACCTCGCGCGCCTACACCGATTTCGGCCTGATCACCGCCGATCCGGAGATCGGCAGCGACGTGCACCAGATCTTCCAGCAGATTTCGGGCCTTGCGCCGGCGATCAAACTGCATCGTCTGCTGCAGTCGCCGTTCACCCTGCATGCGGGCGTGCTGGCCCGGATCGGTCGCGAAACGAAACTGGCGAAGGCCGGCAGGCCCGGACGGATCATCGCCAAGATGAACGCGCTCAACGAACCGCAGGTGATCCGCGCGCTGTACGCGGCGTCGCAGGCGGGCGTGGAGATCGATCTGATCGTGCGCGGCGCCTGCACCCTGCGCCCGGGCATGCCGGGCGTGTCCGAACGCATCCGCGTGCGCTCGATCGTCGGTCGCTTCCTCGAGCACAGCCGGGTGTGGTGGTTTGGCAACGACGGCGCGCCCGAACTGTTCTGCTCCAGCGCCGACTGGCTGGAGCGCAACCTGCTGCGACGGGTCGAGATCGGTTTCCCGATCATCGATCCGGAGCTGGCTGCGCGGGTCAAGGAAGAGTCGCTGGACAACTACCTGCTCGACAACCTCAGCGCCTGGGAACTTCAGGCCGACGGCAACTATCGCCGGATCGAACCCGAACCCGATGCAATGCCGCATTCGGCGCAGGCGACGCTGCTGGCCAAGCTCTGCGGTTGACCCGGCGCAGCGCACCTGCACGCACGCCTACCGCCGAACGTCCAACACCGCAAGCCGTTCCGTTCGGCCCCGCATGTTGGTAGGCTGCGCGGCATTCGGTCCCGTCCGCCGCCCCAGGTCCGCCGCTTGAACCGATCCGCCGCTTCCGGCCGCCCGTCCGCCACGCCGCTGCAGGACGGCGACACGCTGGCCGCCATCGATCTGGGCTCGAACAGCTTCCACATGGTGGTCGCGCGCACCGTGCTCGGTCAGTTGCGGATCATCGACCGGCTGCGCGAGACGGTCCGGCTCGCCGACGGTCTCGACGGCCGCGGCGGACTCGGCGTCGAGGCGCGCCAGCGCGCGATCGACTGTCTCTCGCGTTTCGGCGAACGCATCCGCGAATTCCCGCCGCAACACGTGCGCGCGATCGCCACCAACACGGTGCGCGCGCTGCGCGAGCCGCAGGTGTTCCTCTCCGACGCCGAAAACGCGCTCGGCCACGGCATCGAAGTCGTCTCCGGGCGCGAAGAAGCGCGACTGATCTATCTCGGCGTCGCCCACGCCCAACCGCCCAGGCCCCGCCAGCGCCGGTTGGTGATCGACATCGGCGGCGGTTCCACTGAATGCATCATCGGCTCGGGTTTCGACACGATCGAACGCGAGAGCCTGCAGGTCGGCTGCGTCGCCAGCACCCGCCGCTTCTTCGCCAACGGCAAGCTCTCGCGCAAGCGCTGGAAGGAGGCGTTGACCGAGATCGAGGCCGAATTCCAGCAATTCGCGGGGCTCTATCGCGGCCTCGGCTGGCAGGAAGCGATCGGTTCCTCCGGCACCAACAAGGCGATCGGCGATATCTGCGCCGCGATGAAACTCACCAAGGGTTCGGTCACCGCCGAGGCCCTGCCGCTGGTGCGCGAACGTCTGCTCGCCGCCGACCGGATCGAGGACATCGATCTGCCCGGACTGTCGGACGATCGCAGGCCGGTGATCGCCGGCGGCATCCTGGTGCTGGAAGCGGCGTTCGAAACCCTCGGCCTGCAGCGCCTGCTGGTCAGCAAGGCGGCGATGCGCGAAGGCGTGCTCTACGACATGCTCGGCCGCGGCGGCGTCGACGATCCGCGCGACGCCTCGATCGATGCGCTGATGCAGCGCTATGGCATCGACCGCGATCAGGCCGCACGCGTGGAAGAGACCGCGCTTCGCCTGTTCGATCAGGTCGCGGCGCGCTGGAGCCTCGGCGACGACGAGCGCCGGATGCTGATCTGGGCGGCGCGCGTGCACGAGCTCGGTCTGGCGATCGCCCACAGCCAGTACCACGTCCACGGCGCCTACGTGCTGGAACACTCGGACATCGCCGGCTTCACCCGCCAGGAACAACTGTTCCTGGCCGCGCTGGTGCGCAACCACCGTCGCAACGTCTCCAACAAGTCGCTGGAAGCCCTGCCCGACCGCATGCTGGCATCGGCACGACGCTGCGCCGCACTGCTGCGCCTCGCGGTGTTGCTGCACCGTTCGCACGAGGCGGAGTCCATTCCGGTGCTGCAGGCGCAGGCCGGGGCGAACGCGATCGCGCTCTCGCTGTCGCCGTCGTGGCTGGACGACCGCCCGCTGCTGCGCTCCGACCTGGAGCACGAACCCGAAGGCCTCGCCGGGCTGGCGATCGATCTGATGTTCTTCTGAAGCGTCTGCCGCGCTTGGCGTCATCGCGCTGTCACCGCTCCGCCACCGCCGTTTCATCCGCCGCGTCCAGACTCTCCAAAACGAGAGACAGTGGATGCGCTACGCGATCGTCACCGAAACCTGGGCACCCGAGATCAACGGCGTCGCGCTCACGGTGCAGAGCCTGGAACAGGGTCTGCGCGAGCGCGGCCATGAGGTCGGGCTGATCCGCCCGCGGCAGTCTCGCGGACAAGCCCCGGCGCCGCAGGAACGATTGATCGCCAGCCTGCCGCTGCCGCGTTATCCCGGCCTGCGCTTCGGCCTGCCGGCGACGCGACGGCTGATCTCCCAGTGGAACCGCCACCGCCCGGATGCGATCTACGTGGCCACGGAAGGCCCGTTGGGGTGGTCGGCGCTGCGCGCCGCGCGCGCGCTGCGGATCCCCGCCGCGACCGGTTTCCACACCCGTTTCGATTACTACATGCGCGATTACGGCGCAGCCTGGCTGGAGCCGGTAGCGCTGTCCTGGATGCGTCGCTTCCACAATCGCGGACAGGCGACGCTGGTGCCCACCGAAGCGCTGCGCGACGAACTGCGTGCGCTGGGCTTCGCGCATCCGCTGCGGCTGCCGCGCGCGGTCGATACGACCCTCTTCCGCGCCGACCGCCGCGATGATGCGCTGCGCGCCGCCTGGGGCCTGCGTGCGGAAGATGTGGCGGTGATCCATCTGGGACGGATCGCTCCGGAGAAGAATCTCGGCCTGGCGATCCGCGCCTTCGAGGCGATCCGCGAGGCGGTGCCGAAGGCGCGGTTCGTCTGGGTCGGCGACGGCCCGGCGCGAGCGCGGATCGAACGCGAGCACCCGGATTTCGTGTTCTGCGGCATCCAGCGCGGCGAAGCCCTCGCCCGACATTTCGCCAGCGCCGATCTGTTCCTCTTCCCCAGCCGCAGCGAAACCTACGGCAACGTCACCCTCGAAGCGATGGCCAGCGGCGTGCCTACCGTCGCCTTCGACTACGGCGCCGCACGCGAATGGCTGCGC